>NZ_CP069006.1 GCF_016801775.1 Sulfitobacter mediterraneus
GTCTATTTTAAACGCAACGGAAGAGAGGGGCTGGGGCTAGGCGATGCCAAGCTCTTTGCTGCGGCAGGCACATGGCTGGGGTGGAACGCACTTCCCGCAACTTTGCTGATCGCGTCGGGCGGCGCATTGGCCTTTGCGCTGATTGCAAGGCGGACAGCCGGCCACATCGCGTTCGGTCCATGGATCGCGCTGGGTTTTTTTGTGCTTTGGCTCACGAGGCACAGCCTGAGCGGAGAGTAAGAAATCAGGTTCAAAGGTGGCGGAACACAAAACGAGGTGGGCACGCCGGGGTGCACAGGTTGCGTGCTGCAGATTGAGACGGCAATGCCAGACAAGATGTGGAGACCCGTCTGCTGGAGGCAGCTGGGGTCCGCACGTGGATTAGGTCTTAGTTGTTTCATAGCACCAGCAAGCTCTGTTCTTCTTAAACACCGCTGGGCGTTTCACGACAACAGCAATACCGCGAAACAGCACAAGCCAGCATGATGACGACCTAGGCACTCCTCCGCCGACGGCGATAAGTTGGCTGGCATGGGGCCTCCATGATGAAGTGTTGTTCAGGGAAGAACGTTTGACGCTGCATAGTGGACTCTGTCAAAGATACTTTTTGGCGTCCTATGCAGCATTCATGTTCGAAAGCTGTCCGAAGTGCGAAAATAACATGCACCATCAGTAGCAACTGAGCGAGGCTGTAAAAATACCGATCTATTGAGGAGGATCTGGACGATCAAGAAGCCAAATCCAGATACCGTCCATTCGGGTTACCGAGACGAAACTGCGGCCAGGTTGATTTCCATGATCCTCGCTCCACAACCAGCATGGCTTGCCGTTCATGGTTGTGGGCAAACTCATCAGAGGCACCCAATCATCAGAAGTGGGATCCAAAGGGTCCGCTCCACGCGCTACGTGCTTTTGAAGCCGCCGCCCGCCATTTGGTGAAACAGAACGCTTTGTAACCCCTCACGCCCACATTCCGATCGCCTTTCACCCAAAGCCTGATACCTGATGCGACCAAACCCCAGACATTCGCTTCATTCCGTTGCTGACACCACTCGATCGGGTCGGCCACATCGATCTTGGAGAGCGGGCAGCGCCGAATGCCCCCGTGACGAATGAAGAAGGTGCGTCGACTCTGCTGATCCACTGTCCCTTGGAAAACACGGTTCAGAAATGCCTTGGGCGTCAGCCCTGCTGTAGTTTCAATCGCTTTCCCGTCGGAGTGCATCCGTGGATCGCGCAGCGATCGGAAGCACGGTGAGGGCGCTGGCGGCGGTCACCGCCGCCAGTGGCGGCATCCCTGTCGCAGGGATCAGGCCGCCTCGAGATCATCTCGGGGCGGCCCATCCTGGTGAGAGGATTTACGCCGTGGGTTCCTTGGAGCTCGGCGGGAACTTCACCAGCTCCGAGACTGCGACGGGGAAGTCGAGTTCGCCGAAACGCAGCACTCCGTTCAGGTCATCCCGCAGGGCTACAATCTCTACCTAAGACGCATCAGCGGGATCGAAGTGCTCGGCACGATCGACCCCGCGTTACTGGCCATCGCACGCTTCTTTGTAATAGTTTGATGACGTTTAGGGGCGCGTTTAGCCTCTCGCCAGAGCCCATATGGATTTGCCCCGCGCTTTCGGACCGATAGAAAGAGGTTGACGTTGCCGATCACATGCGACTTCGTTGCCGCAATTACGCGCCCAAGTTCTCAAGGATTGCCTTGGTGCCCGGCATCCGCTTCAGCGAGCTCCCCATATGCTCCCGCCAACGTGGTCCGACCTCCAGGGCGGTGGCATAGGCGCGGGCCAGGTCATCGGGCCGGTCCTCGGCCATCGCCTCAATCAGGAACGCCGCCTGCTCCCGGTCCTTCGCTGATTTGAGGCTCCCTGCTCCGTCCCGCCGCCGATCGGCAATGATCAGTTTGTGGATTGCATAACGTTCCGGGCGCGGGACTTGTACGAGAATGCCAGAACGATAGATCGCCGCCGCATGGATCGGCTCGGCGATCAGGAAGTTGAGATAGTTCAATCCTTGGGCGTTCACGCCCAATGCGGGGAGCTCTCGAATGGTCTCATCTCCGAAGGCCGGTGTGAGGAACTCGACGAGCTGGCCACTGCCGCCCTGAGCCCATCGCCAGGTCCGGCCCTGGTCGAGGGCAGGCAGGGGATCAAACTTTAGGGCAGAAAAGGTCTCGGCCAGACCCGGGTCAACCTGATCCTGCAACGCCACGCTCAGTTTTTCGAACTGGGCGATGTCGATGTCGCCGGTATTGGCCATGCCCCCGAGGGGAAGGCGAACGCCAAGCTCGCCTTCATAGAGCCGGAACGCGTTCGTCCCAACGATGGTGCCACCCAACCGGAATGTCCCCGCTGCGGCCATGGCTGACAAGATTGAACCGGTCGCCCGGTCGGTGGGCGTCATGCCTTCGGCCCGCAGAAGTCGAACGAGCCGCGACCGCTCTGCCTGCCGCTCCTTGGCGGTCGCGCGCAGCTCTTCAATCCGGTCGATGCGCACGCGCGTCTCGTCGCTGTCCTCGCCGATATAGATGAACTGCATTTCGGTTCCGACGCGTCGCGCGGCGTACCAATAGGCCTTGTCGCCGCGCTCCTTAAGTGTAGGCTTACCTTCGACACCGGACAATGCGTCGTCCTTCAGGAGACGCACCAGATCGGTATAAGCGCTCATCGCGATGCTGCTGAGTGGTGTCATGCCAATCATTTCCAAGTTTTGCTTGGCACGCATATACCTATCAAAACAAAAAATTGCTAGGCAAAAGGAACTGAGGGTACCTCCACGTCCCTGAAACATGACGAAAGGGCTGAGTGAAGGCGGCAATCGGCAGATCAAGACAAAGATCTCATGAACCCATCTGATGCCACAACGTGCTCAAGGTCTGTTCTGGGCCGCTCTCGCAAGCGGCGTCGGATGCCATAATGTCTCTCCTTTGTGGCAAAATACCAAGTCAAAGGAGCGGAACAATGCCGTGACAGATCCACTTCTATTCGAAGATTGACATGAAAAGAGGCCTTTGGGGACCCCACCCTGGTTAGATCACTTTTGGCTTTAGCCTGTGCAACCCTAAAGGGACTGGACTACCCAATATACATATTTCAGGATCAGGGCATTGGTTAAGGGGAGAGAATCGTGACGGTAATTTCAGTCGTGGGTGGTGCATCATTTGAAGGTGTCGGATCAAATCGGGGAACGACAGAGTTTATCGTCTCGCTGGATACGCCTTCAGTACAGAATGTTTCGGTTTCATTTAGAACGGAGAACAGCGGGATTGCCATTTCAGGCGTGGACTATTTCTCCAACTCAGGGGTTTTGGTATTTGCCCCTGGTGAAACGTCCAAACCTATCACTGTCACCCATGAAGGCGATTCCGAAGACGAGGCGGCCGAAAACTATACGCTCGAACTCTTCGACCCGATCAATGGTGAGCTGGAGGGCAATGCAATCGTCCTCTCCGCTACGGGTGTGATCCAAGATGATGAGAACATTGCCAACAATCGGGCCTTGTTCGTATCTGATCCAAAAATTCTTGAAACAGATGCAGGCGGCCAGATTGCGCGGTTCGAACTGCGATTGAGCGAAGCAAGCGGATCTTCAATTTCTCTGAACTACAGCACGGAGGACGGCACCGCATTGGCTGGGTCGGATTACACCACACAGTCTGGCGTTGTCACCTTTGCTGCCGGACAAACAACACAGTTCATTGATGTCGCAATCATCGCAGATAGCCAGGCCGAACAAACAGAAGCCTTTTCTCTGGTCGTCACGCCGAATGCTCAGATTTTTGGTGGCACGCAGGACACGACTGGCATCGCAACCATTATAGATGATGATGGAGGCGCGTTGCCAATTATCAACATCAGTGGTGGCGCGGCCAGGGAAGGCTTTGGATCATACCGGGGCACCATTGATTTTATTGTCACGCTGTCGGAAGCATCGATCAATGACGTGACCGTGCTGCTAGAGATCCGAAATGATGGTTCTGCGGAAGAAACGCTGGATTATTTTGGCGGAACCGGCAGCCTTACCTTCTCGCCCGGTGAAACGCAAAAAATCATCACGATTACCCATGAGGGGGATTCGCGAACCGAGGGGGATGAAAACTACACCCTCGTCCTTCACAGCCCGGAAAACGGATTGCTGGCTGGCGGAGGACCGGAACTCACCGTGGCAGGGACTATTCTGGATGATGAACAGGGGGCAAATGTCGCGTTGTTCGTTTCTGATCCGGTGATTGTGGAAACAGACGGTGACGCCCAGCAAGCCATTTTCACGGTACGGCTTTCCCGTCCGGCTCAATCAGATATCACGCTAAATTATGAAACACGCGATGGCACTGCGATTGGCGGCTCAGACTACGTTGCGGCAACAGGTGCGGTCACCTTTCTTGCGGGTCAAACACTGGCCAGTATTTCCATTGATATCATTGGCGATCAAGACGCCGAAAGCACAGAGCAATTTTCCCTGGTTTTTGAACCGACAGGATTGATTTCCAATGGAGTTCTGGATGCAGCAGGCCGTGCTACGATTTTGGACGATGATACGAGCACGTCCCTACCTATCATCAGCTTGCTGGGAGGAGAAAATCGCGAAGGGTTCGGATCAAACCGTGGAACAACCGATTTTACCCTCATCCTGTCCGAACCGTCTTTGAATAATGTGACGGTCAACTTTCACACTCTCATGGATGGATCAGCCCGTGAGGCTTATGATTTTTTTGGCGGAACTGGGACAGTCACATTCGCCCCCGGCGAGACACGCAAAACCATCACGATTACCCATGAAGGCGATTCCGCAGATGAATTTGATGAAAACTATACCCTTGCCTTAACTTCACCGACCAATGCTGTTCTGTCAGGCGAAGGTCCGATTTTGACCGCAACCGGCATCGTTTTGGATGATGAAGGCGGGAATGATCGTTCGCTATTTGTATCGGATCCCGAAATCTTCGAAACGGACAGCGGCACCCGGCTGGCGGTGTTCAAACTGGAACTATCAGCCCCTTCAGACACAGACATCTCCCTTCCCTTTACCACGGTGGACGGTACTGCGCTGGCGGGCGAGGATTATCAGGCTGTCGACGGTACAGTTCAGTTTAAGGCTGGTCACACGCTGGCAAGCATCTCTGTCCCGGTATTTGGTGATATCGATATTGAAGGCACCGAAGTCTTCTCTCTGGTGGTCACACCCAATGGCTACATCAACAATGGCACAGAGGATTCCTCAGGGATCGCGACAATCTTTGACAACGATTCAATCTCCTCTTTGCCGATCATTTCTGTCCAGGGCGGGGGCGATAGAGAAGGCTTTGGGTCCAACAGGGGATCAACCGACTTCTTGGTCACTTTGTCGGAGCCTTCCTTGCAAACAGTTGAGGTCGGCTTTCGGACCCTGACCAATGGCATTGCCCAGGAAGGGTTCGACTTTTTTGGTGGAGAGGGCAGTCTCACCTTTGCCCCCGGCGAGACAAAAAAGTTCATCACAATCACCCATGAAGGTGACAATGTGGATGATGCTGATGAAAACTACACACTGGAACTCCACAGTCCCACAAATGCTGTGCTGACCGGTGACGTTGATACAATTCGGGCGACAGCTGTCATTTTTGACGATGAAGGCGGGCAGAATCTGGCATTGTTCGTCTCCGACCCCCAAATCCATGAGACCGATGTAGGCGGTCAACAGGCGGTTTTTGAACTCACCCTCTCGCGACCTGCAACCAACGACATAAGTCTGAATTTTCTGACTGCCGATGGCTCTGCGCGTGCGGGTGAGGATTACACTTCAAAGTCCGGTGTCGTGACCTTCCTTGCTGGTCAGACCTTCGCAAGCATTGCTGTTGATATCCTGGCAGACGACAGCCCCGAACGTCCAGAAAACTTCTCGCTTGTGGTTACGCCCAACGGCTTCATTCAGAATGGAACAGAGGACTCCACCGGGCTGGCGACAATCCTTGATGATGATTCGTCATCGGTTCTGCCCATCCTTTCCATCTCTGGGGCTGAAAACCGAGAAGGGTCCGGGTCAAACAGAGGGGTCGCCGATTTTGTCGTATCCCTTTCTCATCCATCAGATCAAACCATCACAGTAGATGTCGGAACGCAGACGGATGGCTCTGCAACGGCGGGAGTTGATTTCTTTTCATCATTACAAACCGTTACATTTGCCCCAGGGGAAACCCAGAAAACAGTATCCATCACACACAATGGAGACAACGGCGATGAATCCGATGAGAACTATTCCGTAATCCTGAGCAACCCGACGGGGGCAGTGCTTTCTGGTGAGGAGCCTGACCTTGCTGCCACGGGCATCATTCTTGATGATGAAAGCAGCGCGAACGATCTTGCACTGTTTGTCTCGGACCCTCAGATCTTCGAAGGTGACAACGGCCAGAAAAATGCGGTCTTCGAGGTTCAGCTGTCAACGCCATCCGTTACCGATATCACTCTGAGCTATACAACAGCCGATGGCACTGCCGTTGCGGGCAGTGATTATCAAGCCACCTCAGGAACAATTACGTTTATGGCCGGTCAGACCGTAACCGCAGTACATGTGCCTGTGTTTGGCGATCTTGATGTAGAAATTGCAGAGACCTTTACCCTTTCCATAATGCCGAACGGTTTCATCCAAAACGGAACAGAAGATTCAACAGGCACGGCGACCATCAGGAACGATGACGTCGCGCTAGATCCGCCGGTCAACGCGACAGGTGACGGTGGAAATAACGAATTGAACGGCCTAGGCAACGACGACATCTTGAATGGATTGGGAGGCGACGACCTGCTACGCGGCAACGGTGGCGATGACACACTTGACGGTGGAGACGGCTTTGACACCGCGGCGTTTGGTGGAGAGAGAAAAGGTTATTCCATCACAATTGGCGCGGACAATATCACCGTCACGGACCGCCGGCCAAATGAAGACGGCACTGATGTTCTAGATGGAATTGAACAAATCGCATTTGGAGATCAGGATTGGAACCTCGCTCAATTTTCCAATGTGGCCAACCTGAGTGAAGAGGCCTTTCGCAGCTTCGTTGAGGTCTATATCGCCTATTTCAACCGCGCACCTGATGCAGAAGGGTTGTTTTTTTGGGGGACGACTTTCAGCAACGGACTTTCGCTGGAACAGATCTCGGAATTTTTCTTTATCCAGCCTGAAACCCAAGCAACCTATCCTGATCCATCTGACACCGCCTTTTTTGTCAGGAGTGTTTACGGCAACGTGCTTGGCAGAGAGATCGATCAGGCCGGCTTTGACTTTTGGACAGGTGTTTTGAGTTCGGGCGCGGTGTCCGAAGCTCAGTTCCTGCTTGAGATAATTCGTGGTGCCAAGGCACCTACGGCTCCTGGTTCAGATCCGGCGTTCATCGCACAAAAAGCTGCGGATGTTGCCTATCTCACCCATAAGACAGATGTTGGGATTTACTTCTCAGCGATACTTGGGATGAGCGATGTCGACAATGCACGGGCAACCTTCGCTGACTTTGATGGATCCGCGGCAACAACGCTCGCGGCCCGCGACAAAGCCGATCAGTTTTTTGTCGAGGCACTGGACGCCGACACGGGTGAATTCCTGCTGAATCTGGTTGGTGTTGTCGACACACCGGATTGGAATGACCTGGCTTAGAAGTGAGTTGCCGAAAACCTCTTTGGGTGGAGGTTTGCATGCGCTGATCCAGCTCCACATCCGCAGGATCAGCGTCGTTTCCTCAGGGTTGGCTTCTGACGAATCTGCGGTTCTGGTTGCTTCTTTCTCAATCACTGGTCGATAGGGGTTCATACCCGCTTCCTCAAACTGAGAAGCTTTCCAAATAGGCTACAACAACATCAAGTGCAGCCACCAGATCGATTGTCGCAGCCATTTCTCCAGCAGTGTGAATGTACCGAGTTCCAACCGTGATCCCAACTGCGCGTGCACCGGCTGCCGCTTGCTGGGCAGCTGAGGCGTCCTGACCTCCGGCCAGCTGCATCGTCCGTTGCATGGCAATCTGATGCGCTTGGGCCAACGAACCGATATCTGAGACCAACTCCCGATCGGCAATAAAGCTACCGTCCCGCACAAGTAAGCCGAACCCCTGCCCCAGCTTGCAATGAGCCATGTGAGGCGGAGTTCCAGGTGTATCGCAGGCTAACGTCACATCGATGCCAAGGCCAATATCTGGACGCACTGCATGTGCCGCGGTCCGCGCACCGCGCATCCCCACTTCTTCTTGACAGGTGAAGGCGACATGAATTTCTGCGCCTCGGCCGCCTTCGCCTATACGCCGCATTGCCTCGATCGCCAACCAGCACGCGATCCGGTTGTCGAGCGCCTTTGACACGATCTTGTCACCCATTTGCACAAAAGGTCCTTCCATGACGACAAAATCACCGATTTGGATGACATCCCGCGCCTTCTGTCCCAAGCCGGTATCGATATAGAAATCTTCGAGCGGGGGGATATTCTTGCGTTCTTCATCTGTTGAAATGTGAACAGGCTTGACCCCGGCCGTCATTACGCCGGGCAGGTCTCCTGCCTCGGTACAAACAATCACCCGACAAGAAAACAAGTGGCGCGGATCAAAGCTACCGACGGGTTGAACATAAACAAATCCGTTCTCGCAGATGTGGCTGACCAGAAAGCCAATTTCATCCATGTGGCTTAATAGCATAATGCGTGGAGCGTCCGGGGCATCGGCTTGGCGGCAACAAAGAAGTGAGCCCATAGAATCCGTTTCGACGGTGTCGAACAGGCCTTGGGTTTCCCTTTCAATCAATGCCCTTACACGGTGTTCACGCCCTGGCACGCCGTGAGTCTCGCAAAGCGATTTGAGTAGGCCGAGGTTCAGTTCAGGGTTATCCGCCATCATCGATCTTTTAGAAATCCACCACTTGCCACGGGTAATCTCCCGCACGGGCCATACGCATCTTTATGCGGAGGGTATCCGTCATTTCATAGAGAACAGTTGCGAAGGTCGCTGAACCACCATGCGTGTGTGCCCGCATGCATATCGGCGCATTCGCATCGTCAAAACGTGCCTTTGCGTCCTCCAAATTGGAGAGCTGGCCCTGATGTTTGGTAAGCCAGTCAAACCGCCGGTGAGAACTGCGGTTGAACCCCGCGTTTTCCAACCGCGCTACAGCCAGATCATCAAAGTCCTGATTGATGAAAGGATGATTGGTGTGCAAATAAACGGACGCCTGATCGACGGGCAGTATGTCGTTGACAGCAGCACTGCATTCGACTGCAGAAATACCCGATCTCGAAACGATTGCGTAGTGCTGACCGCTCGCGTGCTGTGCAGTTACAAGCCGGTCAACGGCTTCGGCCCGGTTCTCGGCCGCAAGGGCATTACGCAAAGCAAATGCAACGGGCAGGCCAGCTATCGAATGGCGCAGCATTAGCAGAGTGTTCACGCCCACCGCGACACCGGCAATATTGGCTCCGGTCAGACCAATCAGTCCTGCGGCACTTAACACAAGGGTCTGAGGGATGTCCGGGCCGCTCAATCGCAGGACGACTTGGGCGCCATCCATATGCTCAGGCAGGTCCATGTTTTGCATCAAGGCAAAACCTTTAACGTCATGCAGAGCAATCAAACTGCATCCCGGTGGTGGAGCCGTACCCCTCGTGTCGTACCACCATTGTTCGTCCATCAAATTGTAAGCGGCGATGAGGGCAAAAGGTTGATCCGAACCCTCCGCGATGCCCGCCAATTCCTGGTAGAGGTTTGGCGTATCGTTCCTTGCGCGATCGATCAGATCTGTTTCATTGAGAAAGGTTTCACAATAATCGACAAAGGAGTGCGGTGCGCGCTCTTTCAGAGCGGCCATCGTTGCCTGTTCCCAGCGTGCCAAGGCGTCTGAAATGTCAGACCGAAGCGTTTCGCCATGGGCAATACCACGCTTGCTTGGTGGGCCATGGCAATCGACAATCTCCATCATCGTCACTCTCCGCTAAAAAGCCGGCCCTGTGGCCAGCAATCTGCACAGGTGGTCGTGATCAATGGCCGCAACCAATTGGCCCTGCGGTTTGACAGCGGTGCAACTGTCTGCGGCGATCATTGCGTTCAAGACCGCTTCTTCGATCGCCTGTACTGTCGCCTGATAAATTGCATCGAGATGTGTGTCTTTCAGCGCGCGCAAATCCATGACGTCAGGCGCATGCCACGGATTGCTCTGGGGATTGGCCGTGCTGAATGCAAGAAAGATGTCGCCAGAGCTGTGCCCGCCACTGGTGCCATTCCGGCCAATTCCGATGGCGCCACGACGGGCAACTCTGTTCAGCTGATGTGGCAACAGAGGTGCGTCGGTAGCAATCACTACGATAATCGATCCGGTCTCCCGCGGATGGACAAGATTGTCTCGCATCTGCTGCCCGACAGGAAAGCCGGACACTTGAAGGTCATCGCGGCTGCCGTGGTTAGCCTGAACAAGCACACCAAGTGTGTATCCCTGCCCTGCGATATCGAGCTGACGGGATGCCGTGCCGGTGCCTCCTTTGAATTCATAGGCAATCATACCTGTCCCGCCGCCGGTATTGCCTTCGGGCACCGGACCAGTGACCGCAGCGTTCAACGCTCCTATCGCATGAGCTTCCGTCACACCGCGGGCATTAATGTCGTTTAGCACTCCATCATAGGTTTCGCCCACAACCGGCAGGCACCACATGTGATCGCTTTTAAATACATCTTTGTATCGATCGATCATCCAGCCCACAGTCGCGTGATGCACGATGCCGACGCTGTGCGAGTTGGTGATCATCACCGGGCCGAGAAACCAACCGAGATCGTTAATGTGATGACCGCCGGTCAATTCACCGTTGCCGTTGAAAGAACTCAGCCCAGCCCAAACAGGTTCAATTGCCCCGCTTTCTCCGCGCGGTATGATGGCCGTGACGCCAGTGCATAGACCTTTGTGTATGCCCGGTTGCGCGGCTTCAACGACTGTCGAAGTGCCGACCGTCAGGCCGGGCACATCAGTGATCGCGTTGTTCGTACCCGGATCTCCTGCGAATATGAGCCCAATATCGCGGGCGCGAGGTTTAATCGTCATGCCTTGGCCTTTGTAGAAAGTGGATCGTTCGGAGACCGCAATGGGGTGCCCGGTTCATACGTGAAAGGATCGAAATGTTGCGCAAGCCGGTGCATTTCTGCGATCCTGTCCTGCGTCGCATCGCCCAACTTGATGGCGATCCCATTCAAAAAAATGCCCAGAAGCGCTGAGATGCCTGCCGTGCTGTCGAGGAACGCCCCCGTATCAGTCGGCACAGCCAACACATGTGGCGTGTATTGACGTGGCCAAGCGCTGTAACGGTCGGTGATCACGATCAGCGGAACGTTGCGCTGCACGCAGGCCTCCGCCACCTTCACAGCCTCATGAGCATAAGGGACGGTTTCGATCATGATCACGCAGCTGTCGTCTGCATTTTCGAGGAAAAGCTCTGACCAATTGCCGCTACGCCCGTCGGCAAATCCCACACCAGCGCGGGCATATTTCAATCGGGTGGCGAAATCGGCGGCCATACCGCTCACGGCTTGAAAACCAATAACCCGCACTCGGCCGGCCATATGCACCGCATCGAGCGCGGATCGCCAGGTATCGGTTTGAGCCATGCGGTAGACCTCGACGATGGCATCGAGTTCGCTTTGCAGTAGCGCGCCCAGCCCATCATCACTGCTTTCGGGGATGGCGACCCGCCGTCGCCGCTTGAGCGTTTCAGCGCCATGGGCGTCGCGGAATTCCAAATATATGGCGGTCTTGAAGGCTTTGAAGTTTTTGTAGCCTAGGCGCCGAACAAAGCGACTCACGGTCATCTCACTCACGCCTGCACCTTCGGCCAGATCGGCGGCCGTCTCGAAAACAACGTTCTCAAAATTGCGTTCAATCCATACAGCGATTTGGCTTTCGGCTTTGGACAGGTTCCGGGCTGCAGCGATCCGGCTCAGAGCAGATCCTTCGGAGGGTGGGGGAATGTTTGTCATGCCACACCTTTATGCAAATGCGGGATCGCTTCAATCAGTTCCCGCGTATAGGCTTGCTGCGGGTTGTCGAAAACTGCGCCTGTCGCGCCGGCCTCGACGATCTCGCCGCGGCGCATAACGATGACAGAGTTGCACAATCGGCGGATCACACCGAGGTCATGACTGATGAAGATCATCGTAAGTCCTCTTTCCTTTTGAAGACGCATCAATAGGTCCATAACCTGCGCCTGGAGAGTCACATCCAGTGCCGAGGTCACTTCGTCAGCAATGATGACTTTCGGATCGAAAGCGAGAGCTCTGGCTATGGCGACCCGTTGACACTGGCCCCCGGACAGCTGGCCAGGAAGACGACCGGCCAAATCGGGCGAAAGGTCGACCTGCTGCATCAAATCCCGAACCCTTTCGCCCACTTTCCCAACTGGGCAAAGCCGGTGACGCTTTAGCGGTTCAGCAATGGCGGATTTCACGGTCATCCGAGGGCTGAGCGCCTCAAAGGGGTGTTGGTAGATCAACTGCACATCACGCAGATATGTTTTCCGGTTGGCACCGGCAGGATCAACGGATTGGCCATCGAACGCAATTGTGCCCTTAGCAGGCTTGATTAAACCCACCAGCGCCCGCGCTATGGTGGATTTGCCAGAACCGCTTTCGCCGACGATGCCCAATGTCTCGCCGGGTCGGACTCTGATATCGGCTTCTTTGACGGCAACAAAGCCGCCCTCACGCCCTGTAAAAAGATCAGCGAGGTTGCGCGTTCCATAGCGGATTTGGAGGTCGCGGCCCTCCAGCAAAGGATCTCCACGGGTTGCGGACACCACTTCCCTTATCGGCAACCTATCGGGATGCGAAGAGATCAGCTTGTGCGTGTATTCGTGTTCGGGTGCATCAATGATGCGCGAGACCGGCCCGCTTTCCACCAACTTTGACTTGCGCATGACCAATAGGTCGTCGCAGACCTGAGCGACCGCACCCAAATCGTGGCTGACAAAGATCATTGACAGATTTCGTTCCCGCCTGAGCTGCGCCAGCAGGTCGAGCACACTTTTCTGGACAGTCGCGTCCAGCGCTGTTGTTGGTTCATCTGCAAGCAGCAGATCTGGATCGCAAGCCAGCGCGCCCGCAATCATGGCGCGTTGCTTCATTCCGCCCGATAACTGGTGCGGATAAGCACGCGCCCAGCGTCGCGGTTCCGGGATGCGTACGAGGTCCAACAAACGGATCACTTCTTCTCGTGCGGCACGGCCCTTCAAGCCCATGTGCTTGTGCAATGCTTGTGCCACTTGATCGCCGATCCGCATTAGCGGATCTAGATGTGAAGCAGGGCTTTGGAAGATCATCGCTATTCGCCGTCCGCGCACTGCCTCAAGCTGTGATGGCGTTGCCTGCAGTAGGTTTTGCCCATCAAATTCTACTGTGCCACCAATTCGCGCGGTACCAGGCAGGAGGCGCATCAGCGCGCGGCAGGTTACGGATTTGCCCGAGCCGCTTTCACCCACGATCCCCAGGGCAGCTCCCTTTTCGAGATCGAAAGACACATCGTCAACGGCAACGGTTTTGCCAAATCGGACTGAAAGATCCTTAACAGAAAGAAGAGTAGTCATCGTTCGATCCTCAGCATCCGAGCCAGGCCATCGCCGATCAGGGCGAAGCCGACGCCGATCAAAACCATAGCAAGACCAGGAAAGAAGCTGATCCACCATGCGGAGGCGATATAGGTCTGTCCTTCGGCGATCATCACGCCCCATTCAGCAGCAGGCGGGGATGCACCCATCCCCAAAAAACCGAGGGCTGCGCCGAAAAGGATCACAAGCGTCACATCGGTCATCACATAAACAACGATAGGTGACAGCGAATTGGGCAGAATATGACGCAGCAGAATATAGCTGTGCGAGAAGCCCATAGTACGGGCCGCAAGCACGAATTCCGCTTGGCGCAGTACAATTGCTTCCGCTCGTGCAAGACGTGCGTAGCCGACCCAGCCGACCAGCGCCAAAGCTATGAAATAGTTTTCGATGCCCGGCCCCAGCACCGCCACAATGGACAGCACCAAGACAAAAAACGGGAAGGGAACTGTAATGTCCAGCAAACGCATAGCAATGATGTCGACCCAACCGCCAAAATACCCGGCAAGAAGACCGATTGCCATGCCGATTATCATTGGCGCGATTACGCCCAAAAGACCGATATACAATGCCAGTCGCGCACCATAAACGACCCGGCTGTAAATATCACGCCCCACATTGTCGGTACCAAACCAGTGACCATTGCCGGGCGCCTTCAGGATCGCTTCAAAATCAATGGCATAGGGATCGTGTGTCGCCAGTATCGGTGCTGCAAGGGCGATCGCGCCCCACAATAGCACAATGACAGCGCCCCAGACAAACATCGGTGATAGCTTCATGGCGTCACCCGCGGGTCGATCAAGGCGGATAACAGGTCGACCGTCAGCATCACGATGATCGTCGTTAAGGCAAAGACCAGCGTGGCACCCTGTACGACGAAATAATCGCGCGCAAGGATGCTATCGACCATCAACTTACCCATCCCCGGAACGGCATAGACTGTTTCAACGATCACCGATCCACCCAGCAAGTAGGCCACGATCACGGCGAACAGGTTGAGAGTCGGCAGTATCGAGTTGGGAAAGACATGGGTGCGGAAAACCTGACGCTCCCCCAACCCTTTGCTAAGCCCTGTGACCACATAGTCACTGCTGATCTCGTCCAGTAACGCAGAGCGCAACGTGCGGACCAGAATGGGCACCACCCAGATCGTTGTGGACAAGGCGGGCAAAAACAGGTGCAGAATGTGTTCGCCGAAGGTTTCGCCGAAGCCGCTGACCGGTAGCCAGCCGAGCGTGACACCAAAGAACCGCGCCAAAAGCAGCGCCAACCAGAACACCGGTACAGCCAACCCGAAAATACCAAGGATGCGGATCAATTGATCCGCGATCCCGTTCTGACGCCGCGCAGACCAGACCGACAGCAGCACAACGGGTGGCAAAGTAAGGACAATCGTGTAAAGCACCAGAAAAAGCGTGACCGGATAATGCTGTGCAATCAATTGACTGACCGGCACGCGATACCGCAGCGAGGCGCCGAGATCCCCGACAAGGAGATTCTTGAGGTAGGTGAAATACTGCGACAGGATCGGATCATCCAAACCGTAACGGTCGCGCACCGTAGCGATCAGTTCGGGCGTTGCCCGATCGCCCACCAGAAGCCGGATCGGATCGCCCGGGGTGGCGGCCATCAGGATGAACGTGATGATGCTGACGCCCAGTAGCACCGGGACAGACTGCAACAGCCGCCAAAAAATGAAGCGGATGATGTCCACAAATAATCTCCGGCTTTGGAAAGAGTGAGGAGGTTGGACGGCCCTGAGATTAGGGCCGCCTTCGGTTCTCTAGTTCAACCGTCCGTCAGTTCGGCTTCTTCCAAAGTCCATTGCAAAGCCGGGGTAAGCTTGAGCCCCTTGACCCGATTTGAATAGCCGTTTGAGAAAGGTGAATAATAGAGGGGTATCTGCGACAATTCTTCGACCGAGATTTCCTGAATGCGGCGATAAAGTTCTGCGCGCTTTTCTTCATCGGTTTCCCGCAGGGCTTCGTCGGTGAGCTTGTTGACCTCTTCATTGTTGTAACGCGTGTAGTATGAATTGCTCCCACATGCACCACATAGCGCCCAGCGAACCGCCAAATCCGGGTCTTCGGTCTCGTTGTAGTACCACGACGTCGTGACCTGGTAGTCGGCATCAGCCAACTTTGACCACCATAGCCCCGCATCGACCCGTTCCACAGTAGTCTTGAAGCCGACGGCGTCCCATTGTGCCTTGAGTAAAGTCGCTACTTGTTCGGCGGATGGCGTAATCATCATCGTAATCTCAGTTCCTACGAGGCCTTCATCATCCAGTAGCTTGCGGGCCGCTGCAGGGTCATAGGACGGCGGGCTTACATTCTTGTCATAATAGGTTAGCGCATTTGACAAGGTGGAGTTGGCCACATTTGCATGACCTAGCGTGACAGCCTTGGTCATTGCCTCCCGATTCAACGCCATGGCCGCGGCCCGGCGCACCGCCAAATTGTCAAATGGGGGTTTGGTATGGTTTGGCAGAACAACGTAGAGAACCGTCGATGGTTCAAGGTTAACAGTAGCGCCTTGAGATTCGTTGACCTCGTCAATTTGCGCCCATGGCACTCCGCGGTTCACATCTATTTCACCGGCCATCAACATTGTGGCACGCGCGTTGTCGTCGCTGACTTCGATCAATTCGACATTTTTGATCTTTGGAAGACCCGCCCGCCAATAGTGTGGATTTGCGGTCAGCAACAGTCTGTCGTTCGGCTTCCATTCCTTGACCATATAAGGACCGGAACTGACCGGTTTCTCAGCAAAGGCATTTTCGCCACGTTCGGTTACGTCATCCTTGCTGACGATGCCCGCATTGAAGATTTCAAGGTTAGACAACATCGGGGCACTTGGGTGCTCCAAAGTCAATTGCAGCGTATCCTCGTCGATAGCAACGAATTCCTTGACTGGCGCAAAGCCAGCCGGATAGGCGGAGTTTTCATCCTTGCTCACCCGATTAAGACTAAACGCAGCGTCTTCTGCCGTGATGGTTGTACCGTCGGAGAACTTTGCCTCGCGCAGTTCGAACGTATACGTAAGCCCGTCCTCAGACATCTCGTAGCTTTCTGCCAGACCTGGTTGCAACATGCCGTCCGCATCCCTTCGAAGTAAACGCGCATAGAGCTGGCCGTAGGCCTCAATGTTCCCGGCGGCTGCCGAAACGATCGGGTCAAGAACCGTCACCTTATTTGGCGAAGCGATGCGAATCGTATCTTGAGCACTTGCCACGGTGCCTGACATGGCCAGCACCACCGTAGCTATTGTAAACGCGGTGAATTTCACAAGTTGTCTCCCATTGGTTTTTGTTCGATTTGATGTAATACTAACATGTACGAACCAAAATGATAGAAAAATCTCAGAAAGGTGGGAAATTTAAATGAAAGTATTCATCAGCGTGGATATCGAAGGCATTGCCGGGATCGCTCACTGGAGCGAAGCACTTAGAGAGAACCCTGACTATCCAGCGTTCCGAGATCTGATGACGAATGAGGCGATTGCGGCTTGCGAGGGTGCGAGATCAGGCGGGGCGACCGAAATCTATCTTCGCGACGCACACGAGACGGCAAGAAACCTTGATATCGCGCGCATTCCTGCGGGGGTGCGCCTGATCCGGGGTTGGTCTGGCCACCCCTACAAAATGGTGCAGGAGCTGGATGACAGCTTTGATGCTGTGGTGATGATTGGATGGCACGGGGCTGCCGGCGACGGTGGCAATCCGCTTTCCCATACGATGACGGGCCATTATGCGCATATCACTCTCAATGATGTGCCCTTGTCAGAATTCCGACTTCACGCCCTGCTGGCCGCGGCGCATAATGTTCCTGTTGTTTTCCTATCGGGAGACGAGAATATCTGTGCTGAGGCGCAGGAGCTAAATCCGGCCATTGCGACGCTCTCTACCAAATTGGGCAAGGGCGCATCTGTCATTTCCATGACGCCGATCGAAGCCTGCACCCGGATAACCGAAGAAGTTGCCGAAGTTTTGTCTGGCGATCTATCGGTCCACACCTGTCCGGCCGAAGCCGAATACTCTGTAAGTCTTCGATTTTCGCACCATGAAAAGGCCTATCGTAGCAGCTTTTTCCCCGGTGCGACGCTGGTCGCCGATGATACAATTGAATATCAAGCAAGAACGCCGCTGGAGGTCGCTCGCTTTCTTTTGTTTATGTAGTTTCCTGATATTTTTCTCAAAGTGAGTTACTCCCCAACCCTTGGACAATTTTTCGCGTGAATTAGGCTACTCTCTGCTTCTGCTGACCGGGTTTGTTTTCGTCTGCTCTCAGCGAATAGACCCCGGCTGGGGGGCGCCAAAGGCGGGAGGGCGGTGCTTGCGGTTGTAGAAGTCGATCCTATACCTCAAGATGCGCAAACAGAGGAAGACCCTGCTCATATTGGCGACCGATTAAAAACGGCCGATTTCAGACCTGCGCTTTTCGCGTCCCCTCATCTGCGTTTCAAACAGCCAAACTGAGCTCCGGCAAATCCCGCAAGCTCTGCAAATCGAAGGTCACGAGGAACATCTCTGTCGTCACGAAGGTATGCGGCGCGCCCGGTCGCGGCGACCTCGGCCCGCTCGCGATCAGGTCCTTGAACCGGAGCCGCGCCAGCAGATCACGGCTTACGTCTTTGCCAAAAATGTCCTTCAGCCCTGCCCGGTCTATCGGCTGATGGTAGGCAATGGCACAAAGCACGCCCATCTCCATTTCAGTGAAGGCGAGGGTCTGGTCGCCAAGATCGGCCGCCGCCTTGATCGCCTTTGCAAATTGCGTCTTCGTGCGGAACATCCAGCCGCCGGCGGTCTGGACCAGTTCGTATGGTCGACCCGTCAGCTCTCCCTGAATATCCTCAATCAGCATCTCGACAGACACCCCCTGCCCCACGATGCGCGCAAGATCGTCGCGACCAACCGGTATCGGACTGGCAAAAAGTACCACCTCAATCCGCCCCATCCACTCGCGCCAACGTAGCTCTTGCGGCAGGTCCTCCAGCTCTCGGTCAATGACGTCTTCGCGTCCGGCCCCCTTCGGTTTTGCATTCTCTCGTTTGGCATCGACGGTCATGACGGTGCGGGTCATCACACAACTCCATACAGTCGGAATGTCGATCGCCCGGTCAGTTCCTGCGCCACACCAAGCTCCACCAGACGGTCACAAAATCGACGTGCCGCGCGATCGGTCATAGGGAAACTTGTCCCTTGGATCATTGGGGACAGCATCGTTGAGGGCGCCACGGCGTCTTCAGACAGGAACAGCGCGACGGCCGCGTCCGATCCCTTGGCCCGCAGTTTTGGGGCCACCTTTCGTAGCGCCGCGCGTCGCTGCGCCAAGTTCCGCGCCAATCGGATAGCCTCTTCGATGGACTGCAAAATACGCTTCTGCACCACAAGATCCGCCCCCTGCCCGTTGCCGAGCAAATCGCGCAGCATTGCCTTGGTCAGATACTGAGCCGAGATCGGTAAGACGGAGGGCCAGTTCAGAAGCCGCTCCAGCACAATATCTGACATCAGGCACGCCACCCGCTCGGCCCGGTCATCCGCCTGCAGAACGGAGCGCATCACCGCTACACACTCCGTCAGAGGCCCATGGGACTGACTCTGATTTGCTGCTGATTGCAGCCAGCCGTCAACGTGCATTTCAAACTCCGGCCCAACGAGCGCTATGAGTGCCGCATGCCAATCGCGTCTCGTCAATCGAAGCCTCGCCGCCTTCCGCCAGTACGCCAGCAGATCACCGTCTGGACCCCGCGCTTCTCCATGCGGCGTCAGGTGATAAGCGTCGCGGATATCTGCCTCTTTGGCCACGCGACCCTCGAGTTTTGAGGTCGCCACAGCCGCGGTCAACGCCAGCCGGTTGGCAAGCAGTTTGACCGGCACACCCTGCCTGGGATCGCTTACCAGCTGATCAAGCACTGTCAGCACCGCGCCCGACCGAAAAGTCACAGTTTCAAGGGTTTCGGCACGCCCGGAGGTGACCCAGCGTGGAAGTTTGGGTAGGTTGTTTAGGTCGTTGCTGATGGCTGCTGGCTGACAGGTCATACCACAAGACTATCCCACGGCGGCGCTTTCGTCTACAATATGATGTATAAACCGCCCCACTTTTCAGCTTCAGTATATGTCCAATAAGTTTGCATTATCGGGCATCAATAACTATGCTCAGCACCATGTCAGAAAACACCAAGAAATCGACCTCAGAGCCGCCAAATGTGTCTTCCGGCAACGAGGACAACGAGAGAGATCATCCTGACGGCGAGTCCTTGACCCTGCCTTCCTTTGTGGCGGGCTCAGGCACGCTCGATCGTTTGGTCGATACGGCCCGCGACTATGCGCGCGCAGCGGCCTCAGACAACACGCTGAAGGCCTACGCGAAGGATTGGACGCATTTTGCGCGCTGGTGCCGAATGAAGGGCGCGGAGCTGCTGCCTCCGTCGCCGGAGATGATCGGGCTTTACCTTGCCGATCTGGCGTCCGGGACGGGCTCCTCCCCTGCCCTATCGGTCAGTACAATCGACCGCCGCCTGTCCGGTCTCGCCTGGAACTACGCACAGCGAGGGTTCGTTCTCGATCGCAAGAACCGCCACATCGCAAGCGTCTTGGCCGGGATCAAGCGCAAGCATGCGCGCCCACCGGTGCAGAAAGAGGCGATCCTGGCCGAGGACATCCTCGCCATGATCGCGACCCTGCCCTTTGACCTGCGCGGGCTCAGGGACCGGGCGATTCTGCTGCTGGGCTATGCTGGCGGACTGCGCCGCAGTGAGATCGTCAGCCTGGATTGCGGAAAGGACGACACGCCGGACAGCGGTGGCTGGATTCAAATCTTCGACAAAGGCGCTCTGCTCACTCTTGATGCCAAGACCGGTTGGCGCGAGGTCGAAATCGGGCGCGGATCGTCCGAACAAACCTGCCCCGTTCACACGCTTGAGCAATGGCTGCACTTTGCCAAAATTGATTTTGGGCCGGTGTTCGTCGGCACCTCACGGGACGGCAAGCGCGCACTGGAGGCGCGACTCAATGACAAACACGTCGCGCGCCTGATCAAGCGCACGGTGCTGGACGCGGGCATCCGCTCCGAGCTCCCCGAGAAAGACCGCCTCGCCCTCTACTCCGGCCACAGCCTGCGCGCAGGCCTTGCCAGTAGCGCCGAAGTCGATGAGCGCTACGTCCAGAAACACCTTGGCCACGCATCGGCCGAGATGACCCGTCGCTACCAGCGCCGCCGCGACCGGTTCCGCGTGAACCTGACCAGGGCTGCGGGTCTTTGAATAAGTTCAACTTTCATTGCGTCTAAGTGCTGTCAGAGCCGCAATGTGGCGCGGCAGATCGCTGCGGGAATGCAGGATATCGACAATGATGACCTCCTCAGGCAGATCCAGGAATACCAGGAAGTGCTCCCCTGCCCTCAAGTATCTGAGGTCTGCAGCGTCATCGACCAAGATCGAACAGCTTCGGCTATGTGCCTGCCCATTCACGATAGCATCACAACGGGAAAGGAGTTCCGCCTCGTAGATATCCGCCTGCCCCGGGCCGAAGGTCTCGATGGTCCAGAGGGCGATCTCAACGAGGCTTTCTTCTGCGCGACGTGTTAGCCGAAAGGATCGACTCATGTCGTTGGCCGTGCCCTCGCAAAGGCCCGGCGAACCGCATCCGCCCCACTCCCTTCGGCCAAGTCACCGCGTTCTGCCTGCTGAAGACCTTCTAAAAGGCCGCCACGAATGCCGACCAGTTGAGCCTCTTCCTGCTCAAGCAATCTCAGCCCCGCGCGCAGAGCCTCGCTCACATTCTGATAGCGGCCGGACGCGACCAGAGCCTGAACCAGCTGGTCCTGGGTTTCGGTCAGAACAACGTTGCGTGTCACCATGGAACAAATCTCCTTATTGGCAATATATGCCAATGCGAGGTTTCGGTCAATGTTAGGGAGCCTTGCTTCGCCGTTTCCAAAGGGTGGTTTAGTAGCGATACGTTAAATTGCAAACGGCCCGTTTTCATACCCTTGATAGGCTATGCACGCACAGCCACAGAGGATCAGACCCCCTGCCCCAGTCTGAGGCCCTGCAAACTGCGGGATGCGTCGAAACCCATGAAGAACACGCCTCAGGCGGCAATCGTGCGCGGCCGGTGCTTGCCCGCGTGCTGGAGCGCATTAGCAAGGGCGACACGCTGGTTGTCGTTCGGATCGACGGGCTTGCGCGGTCTCTGTCACATCTGCTGGAAGTGATCGAACGGCTGGAGGCCAAGGGGGCGTTCTTTCGTTCCATTCAGGACCCGATCGACACTGGATCCCCGCAAGGCAAGTTCACGCTTCAGGTTCTTGGCGCCGCGGCCGAGCTTGAGCGCGCGCTGATCCGCGAGCGTACCAAGGCTGGGCTTGCCTCGGCACGCGCCAAAGGGCGCGTAGGTGGCAACCCAGGGCTTCGCGCCAAGGACCCCGCCGCGTTGCGCAAGGTGCGGCTGGCGCGGCAGGACGGCTACATGGAGCGCCTCAACGAGACCGCGCAGGATTGGGTGCCCCATGTGCGCCGCTTGCGGCCGGATATGGCCTGGGAAGACCTGCTGCGGATCATCAATGGCCCCCTGCCCCCAGATCGCCATTGGACACAAAGCCGCCTGCTCCGCGCTGTGAAGGCATATGTGCGCGACGGGTTCCTTCCTGCCGAGGTGCTTGGCCGCGCCGGACGCCGCGAAACCAACGACCGCCTGCCTGCCATCGTGGCGGCCATTAAGGGTGCGGACCCAGACATCACGCTGCAGGCAATCTGCGACCGGCTTGAGTCTATGCGTGAACGCACCCCTCGAGGTCGCACGAGCTGGCAGCCGTCGTCGGTCAAGATGTTGCTCGAACGAGCAGAGCGACTTGGTCTAATTTCATCAGAATCGGCTCACCCCCAACTGTAACTAGCAGAGGCCCAAACAGCTGAACCTATCGCTCCAGACACCGTCAGAATGTCAATTGTGCCATTGGTTGCATGGGTTTAGCTGAAACCGTCCAAACAATTCGGATTGGTGGCTTGAAGCGCGATCGCATCGACTTAATGCAATACAATCAAAGGTTTGCGGCCATCCTGATGCGCCTGAACGTATTGGTGCTGTGGATAACTTTCACACTACATCTAGATTCTTCTTGCCGGACTCACTGGATCGTGGCATTCCCATTCTGACGGCAAAACGCGTCAGATACGCTGTACACCGTCAGAATGACCAAGAGCTTCAACAGAGGCCGAGAGTGGGCGGCAGGACATGGATGATCGTAACGTTGGATACGCACAAGGCATAGGCTCTTCCGACATCGGAGCATTTGCCGACAATCTGGCTGAATCTTTGGATCGCCAGATGAAGATCGCTTTCGAGCCCGAAGAACGAAAGTCCCTGCGCCGTTTCAGTTCTACCGAAGTTGCCAGCCTCCTGCGCGTTAGCACATCTAACCTGCGCAACCGGCACAAGGACGGCAGCTTCCCGGAAGTGCATACAGACAACCGCGGACACCGGTTCTACACAGCCCAAGAGATTGATGAGTTGCGCGATATTCTGGGGCGCACTGGAAAGAACGCAGAAAACTACCGCCCTGGTCGACGTGAGGGCGATCGTCTCCAGGTGATATCTGTCGTCAATTTCAAAGGCGGATCGTCAAAAACGACAGCAACGATACATCTTGCACAACGGTATGCCTTGCGAGGCTACCGAGTATTGGTTTTGGATCTCGATCCGCAGGCAAGTCTGACCACCTTTTTCGGCTTTCGGCCCGAGCTCGAGTTCGCCGAAGGCGGCACAATCTATGATGCCCTGAGATATGAGGAACAAGTTCCGCTCTCAGCCGTCGTCCAAAAAACCTACTTCCATAAGCTCGATATGGTCCCAGCGGGCCTAATGCTATCGGAATACGAAACCGAGACGGCAAACGCCCTTGCTCGCCGGGTGCAACCCATATTTGCGGAGCGTCTTGCCTTAGCGCTTGAGGAAGTAGAGGCGAATTACGACATCGTTCTGATCGACTGCCCACCTCAACTTGGCTTTCTGACCCTAACGGCGTTGGCAGCCTCGACGGGGCTTTTGGTAACCGTGGTACCTGGCATGCTTGACATCGCATCCATGAGCCAATTCCTGAAGCTTGCTTCAGAAACGGTCAAGGCGGTGGAGGAAGCCATCGGTCGGCGTGTCACATGGGATTTTGTCAAGTTCCTGATTACCAGATATGAACCGTCGGACGGGCCACAGACGCAAATGGCGGGCTACCTGAGATCGATCTTGGCCGGACAAGTCATGACTGAACCAATGTTGAAATCTACGGCAATCTCGGACGCTGGTATGACCCAGCAAACCGTCTACGAAGTTGATCCTAGCCAATTCATCAGAAAAACGATTGATCGCGCTTTGACCAGCGTGAACGGCGTTGGCGATGAGTTGGAACAGACAATCCAAATGGCATGGGGGCGTCGCTGATGGCCCGAAACATCTTCAATCAGCCACCAAAGGAAGAGAAGGAGAGCGCGGCCCCCTCCCCTACCCCATCAAAGGCAGCAAAACTGCCAGGTTCTGTTGGCGGATTGCGCGACTCTTTGCGCGAGATTACCGCGAATTCGATCCGTGACATCGAGCCCGACCAGATTGATGTGGATGGCCTGCGCGATCGGTTGGTGCTGGAGGATTCCAGCATTGATGGGTTGGCCGAAAGCATTCGCAAGCATGGGCAACAAGTACCAATTATGGTCCGTCCATCAGCGCAACCGGACAGATACCGCATCATCTACGGACGACGCAGGCTTGCAGCGATCCGCATGGTCGGCGGAACGGTCAAGGCGATCGTCCGAACCTTGGATGACGACGCTTCTCTGATCGCACAGGGCCAAGAGAACAACCTCCGACTAGACCCGTCTTTCATTGAGAAATCTATTTTTATCAAAGAGATGCAGGAATCAGGATACAAGCCAAACGTCATTCAGGATGCTCTCGGCTTGACACGGCAGGGCGTGTCCAACCATCGCGTCGTCATAGAGCAACTGCCAGAAGGGCTTGTACAGCTAATAGGGCCAGCACATGGCATCGGACGACGGCAATGGGGTGACCTGGCTGCTTTCTCGAAAAAGATAGATCTGGTGAACACGGCCAAAGAGGTGATTGCCGCCCTGCCCGACGAAACTCCGAGCGCGGAAAAGTTTCATGCAGTCTACTCGGCTTGCTCCAGCAAGGCGCGTAGCGACAAGAAGCAAGCCAACCGCAGCCTAACGTCCTTCGTCAAAGATGGGGACGGTAGCTGCGTGGGAACGCTGACAGTCGATCACAAAACGATCGCCATCAAGATCGCCAAGAAGGACAATCCAGAATTCGGCCAATGGCTCGAAGAGCGCGCGGAGGCAACGCTTTTGCAGCTGTTCGAACAGTGGCGGAATGAGAGCGGCTCTGGGTCCTAAGCCCCGAGCCACACAGAGTAACGCGAGCAGAGGAGAAAAGCGAAGACCAGAAAGAAAAGAGCCCCCCAAAGTTTCCCCTGGAGAGCCCTCATCATTCGATTAGCACTCATGATGTAGCAACCTCCAGCAAAACGGTCAAGAGTCACCGATTCGGTGGACGGATTTTTATTGCCTTTTTCTGAGAGAGCCCTCGGGAAGAGACCGGGAAGTTGTGGGCCAAACGGTCGTCGTGAACATACCATGGCATTTACAAAACTATCGATCGCAACCGCTGGTGCTGATGCAGCACGCGGCACAATTTCTGCGGCTGAAACTGACATTTGGACCATCTTCAGGGCACTGAGAGATGCACGTAGCGTGTTCGGTCTGCGTCCAGGCCATATCCAAACACTTCAAGCCATGCTCAGTTTCTTGAAGCCGGGCCATGGCGAAACGGTTTTCGCGTCCAACAACTCGATTTGCCAGCGCGTCGGCGGAATCGACGAACGGACCCTCCGCAGACACATCAACCGCTTCGTTGAACTCGGATTCATCAAGCGAAATGACAGTTCGAACCGAAAGCGCTACCGCGTTCGCTCATCCGGCGGTCAATGCATCAGCTATGGACTGTCTCTAGCCCCCTTGCTCCAACGTGCGAGCGAGCTTCACGCGATCGCGCAAGAGATGGAGAATAACCGGCGGGATCGAGTTTTCGTCCGCAAACAGATCCTCACGAAACTCGCCCATTTGGAAGAGCATGACCCCAGCAACGCATTCATCAACCACGCACGTAGAGCACTACGCCGGAAGCTGAGCCTTCCCGAATACCACGCGCTGCTCGCCGACACGGACAAAGAATGCCTGACTTTGCATACCCAAGATGACCTACCAGAAACTGTGGAATTGCCCGCCAATGACGGACAAACTGTCCGGCACCAATCTATGTCTAAAGAAGAAAAAAAAGATTTAGATAGCAACATAGGCAATGAAGCTATGAAACCAGACTTGCTAACCTCAGTTTGCGATCAAGCGACATCGTTCTCCACAGAGAAGCTTAGAAACTGGTTGGACATTGAAAACCATGCTCGAATTCTTGCACCCATGATGGGGATTCACCCAGATACATTCGAGAAAGCCAAGAATGCAGTAGGAGCTCAGAAAGCGTCATGCGCGATCTTCATCATGCTCCAGCTTGGAAAACGCATCAGGGACTTTGGAGCGTATTTTCACAGTATCACCTTGGGGCAACGTCGAGACCAGTTTGATCCAGTGGTTTTGATCAAGCGTCTATCCAAAACTGCTATGCAAACCGCCTAGTGTCCACCGCGGTGGACGTCCGACCGGTGACTATTCCAATGACGCGCAGCCTCTCCAAGCGCATCAAAGCCACCGAGCCAAACCCACTAGAGCGATACTGTGCGGCCATTCCGGTTTTCTCGGACCAACCAATGTCCACCGCGGTGGACAAATGAGACACCGATCTTCACAGCTCACATGCGTGACAACCTCTCTTCGTCATCCACGACTTCCAAAGAACCTTTATTGTCAGTCCAAGCCCACATCACGATGTTGAAGTCCGATGATGACGCGCCCTTCGCAAAACTCTGGAACAGAAGCCCCGCGAACCGACCTGCTATGAGGGCGCTAGCCAAATTCTGTGTCGGCACAGGTTGGCCATCGAGCATCTTCATGCGCCATGCAGGGTCGGCAAGCATCGACGCTGTCATACCATACCGTTCAAGTCGGTCCTGATCGCGGGTATCGAAAATAGGCCCAAGGTCGGCCTTGTAGGACACCAGGATCGTGGGTTGCAGGCTGCCTACCTGGTTGGCTTCTCTAAGAGCGGTCGCGGGATCCAGCGAGGTGTAGAGGGCAGGGGTGCCCTTGGCGTTAAAGCGCCCTCCATAGAGTTCAGCGCCTCGTCCGGACAGAGGTTCACGCGCATAGACCGGGTTCAGGGCGCGATAGAGTGACCCTGTGTAGCGTCCATCTTTCAGTGGCATCTCAGCGTCCCGCCATTCAAAAATAATGTGTGTGACACCGATGTCCCGAGAACACGAACTGTGACAGGGTATCGGTGTCACATGTACTGGCGGGGCGCGCTTTAGGCAAAGACGCCCGCATCGACCGCATCGATGTATTCCAGAACTTGCTGAGCTTTGCCTTCCTGCACCAGCTGCATGGCTGTCCGGCCATCAAAGCCGGGCAGGGGCTCTGACCGGTACCATGCATAGGCCATCAGTTCCGAGCCGAAGCGGGGTTCGACTTTGTTCAGCACCTCGACCAATTCACGCAAACGGCGCTGCGTCTTGTCAGAGCCGATGCGGGTTCGCCTCTGCAACGCGTCTTTGCCCAAGCCGACGGTCAATGCGATCTCTTCTGCTGATGTGCGTAGCACGGCGGCGATCTTACGCGGTTCGAATTGCCCAGCTTCAGCAAAGTTCGTGATGTGCATGATCTATGCTCCTACGGTGATACTGACGGTATATAGCGGCAATATTGCTGAAATTCAAGCTGTCAGGAGGTACTGTGCCTTCGTTTCCCATGCTAATCTGTAACGCTGCATCGCTCTGAGCGTCGGGAATCCTAATTTTTGGGCTTGAGAAGTCGCCGTAGGCGCGTTCTTTGCCGATCGAGAGAATCGGATAAGTTATTGATAATATGAGAAAGACTGCAGCAGCCGGACCGGAGTTGCCGATATGGCTTGCCGACCTTGGATCGGAACCGCCACTTACTGCATGCAGTCACTGGGGTCCGCGGTGGTGTTGGACCCTCGGCCATTACCCCGGACGGCATTGCCAACTTGTTTTGCCGAGTTTGCATTGATGTTCTTTCTCGCACTTCAGGCGGTCATCTCGAGAGCATAGCCTTTCCAAAGATGGAAAGCATCGTTGCGAGCGTGGCGGTAGGATTTGGTGGAGAGACGATATCGACGAGGGCGGAAGATGACATTGATTTGGTCATGATCTGCCAGAAACCTTTGCGCCTGGCGTGGCGATTTGAACCGCCCCATCAGCTTCTCGCGCTTTCTGGTTGGACGATGTGATCCTTCGATCCGATTATTCAGCCCCTCGTGCGCCCGGTGGTCAGCGCGCGGCGCAAGCGATTTGATCGGTTTGATATAACTGTGCAATTTGTCTGTTATCACAACACGCGGATCACCAAAACGGTCGACAATCCGCTGAACGAAGCGCCGAGCGGCCTTCGCATTTCGCTGCGATTGAACAAGGATGTCCAGGACGTCCCCGTTGGCATCGATAGCCCGCCAAAGCCAGAATTTTCGTCCATTGATCGGGATCACGACCTCATCGAGATGCCACTTGTCGTTGGCGGCGGGCCGCTCCCGTTTCACGCACTTCGCGAAGTGTGATCCGAACCGGTTCACCCATTTGCGAACCGTCTCGCGACTGACCGTCACACCCCGCTCCGACAATAGACCCTCGACATCGGCGGTGCTGAGGGCAAACCGGTGGTAGGCCCAAACAGCGTAGGAAATGACTTCACGTGGAAAACGGAAGCCCTTCAGGCGCGGCATGTCGGTCAGGATCTTCATGCAGGGCCTCTAGGCGAAGCGAAACATACAGACAAGTTGGCAATGCCGGTCAGGGTTGTCTCCAGTTCAGCTTCCTAAGAATAATGCAACAGTCGCCCCTAAGGCATGTCATCCAGAGGGTATATCGGGCGTGGCACATTCTGATAGTTCAATGAGCGGTAGTTCAGGGTGCAAAGGGCGCCACTGTCGCAGACGATGATCCGGCCCGCGATCGGGGCAAATGCGGCGCGGAAATGCTGCATGGACTTGAGGGCGACAACGCGGGTGGTTCTGGGGTTGATGCCAAAGGTCTCGAATTGTTGCAGATCAAGGATCTGGTGGGCGATGCTGACGATCAGGATGTCGATGCCAGCGACCCGCAGAACCGCTGTCGGGCCAAAGCTGCGTTGGAGCCCGCCCAGAATGGGGCCGCTGCCTGTGACCATGCCATCCCCCCGCCAGATCACAGTGCCGGTGACCTCAAGTGGCCCGCCGCCATAGTCCGGCGCGGTTTTGCCGCCCAAGGGAACAGTGACCGTTGCGCCGATGTTTTCGGTTTGCAATTGCGCTGCGATCTGGGGATCGATCAGGGGGCCAAAGCAGGCATCGGTGATCTCGTGGTCCAGCATCGCCCCAAGCAGGGCGGTGGCATCACCATATGCGCCAGAGCCGGGATTGTCGGCGTAATCGGCAATGATCAGCGGGCCGCCGTCGTTTGCCCATGAGGCGGCAATGTCGGCGGCTTCGGTGACGGTAAGGTAGGTGTTGAGCGGCTGGTTGCGATGCTCCCATATGTCATCGGCGATGCCTTCGATGATATCCTGCGCGCCGATCATGCCGGTTTCTGCAGTGATCAGCACGGTTGGCCCCACTTCGGCAATGTCAGCACAGGGAAACGCGCCATTGATGCTGATCGCGTAGACACCCGGACGGGCCTCGGCGGCGCGGGCTTGGGCCTGGCGTTCGATCATGGGGCCCATATCGGTGCGCCCGCCATTGGCCTCTTCTAGCATCGGGCGATGGGCCCGCAGGGTTTTGGGGCGAATTTCGTCGCGTATCGCCCGGCCAAGCAATTCTGTTGTGCGCAGTCCAGTGGCGCGCAGATCAACATGGGGATAGGTGGTGTAGGAGACCAGAATTTGCGCCAGATCGCACATTGCCGGGCTAACATTGGCATGTGGATCAAGGGTGACGGCCACGGGCAGATCCGGGCCGATGATGGCCCGCAACCGCCGCAGGATTTCGCCCTCGCCATCATCGTGCGAAGCGGTGACCATGGCCCCGTGCAGGATCAGCAAAACGCCGTCCCATTGCTCTGTGCCAGCGGCCTCAAGCAGCGGGGCGCAGAGGCTGTCGAATGCGTGATCCGACACGCGCCCGCCAGGACCGGCGGCCGCGCTGATCACGTGGTTGACTTCCCATTCCTGACGGCGGGCGCAGTCCAGCACGCCGGCCAGTTCGGTATTTGCGTTTCCCCGTGCCGCGATCGCGTCGGGGCCGGCCAGCAAAAACCGGTTATGGAAGTTCTCAAGCTCAGTCGGACGGAAGTTGAAGGTATTGGTTTCGTGGGAAATTTCTGCAGTTAGAATGCGGGTGGGCAAGGAGGTGTTCCTTCAAAGCGGATGATGGCAGGCCACGGCATGACCGTCGATCTTGGCCAGTGTGGGCGTTTCGCGGCGGCAAATGTCTGTCGCATGGGGGCAGCGTTCGGCAAAGGCGCAGCCGGGGGGCAGGTCAAACGGGCTTGGCACTTCGCCTTCGAGGGGGGCAATCACCCGGCGTTGTTTGGGATCGGGGGCAAAGGTGCTGTCCATCAGGGTTTTGGTATAGGGATGGCGGGCCGGCAGGCTGGTGTCGGGGAGCGCTTCGACCACGCGGCCCAGATACATCACCAGGATTTCATCGCAGAAATAGCGGACCAGGCTGAGATCGTGGCTGATGAACAGATAGGTCAGCCCCAGATCATCGCGCAGCTCTTCGAGCAGGCTGATGATTTGTGCCTGAACCGACACGTCGAGCGAGGCTGTGGGTTCGTCCAGCACCAGCAGGGAGGGGCGCAGGGCCAGTGCGCGGGCGATGCCGACACGTTGTTTCTGGCCGCCGGAAATCTGGTGCGGGAAACTGTTTGCAAGGCCGGGGTTAAGCCCGACCATTGTCAGCAGCCGGTCAATCTCTTCGGCGTGGGTGCCTGCCGGTTTGCGGCCCTGAACCTCGAAAGGTTCCATGACTGCGCGGCCCACGGTAAAGCGCGGGTCAATCGCGGAGTAGGGATCCTGAAACACCATCTGCATATCGGCCCGCAGGCGTCGCATCGCGGCAGGGGGTTGGGCCAGCAGATCATCCCCGTCAAAAGACAGGCTGCCGGTTGTGGGTTCGATCAGCCGCAGGATCAGCCGCGCCAAGGTGGATTTGCCGCAGCCCGATTCTCCCACCACGCCGATCACCCGCCCGGTGGGCAGGTCGAAGGACACGTCGTTCACGGCATGCATGGCGCGTGCCTTGCTGAACGGGCCGCCGGGGCTGATGAATTGTTTGGATAGATTGCGCACTTCGAGTTTGTTGGTCATGGGGCTGCTCCTGCAAAATGGCAGGCGGCGCCGCCGGACCCGAAGGGGACAACCGCGGGGCGTTCGACTGCGCAGATGTCCTGTGCCCGTGTGCACCTGGGATGAAACGGACAGCCATCGGGGTAATTCAGGACGGTCGGCACCGTGCCAGGAATGCCGGTCAGATGTTCGTCCTCGGAGAGGCCTTTGGGAATGCAGTTGATCAGGGCCTGAGTATAGGGATGTTGCGGAGCGTCAAAGATCGCCTCGACGGGACCATGTTCGATGGCGCGGCCTGCATACATCACCACCACCTTGTCGCAGGTTTGCGCGACCACGCTCATATCATGGGTGATCAGGACCAGCGCCAGATCGCGGTCTTTGACCAGATCATGCAGCAGCCGCATGATTTGCGCCTGCACGGTAACATCAAGGGCGGTTGTCGGTTCATCCGCGACTAGCACATCGGGATCGGCGGCCAGGGCCATCGCAATCACGATACGTTGTTTCATGCCGCCCGACATTTGATGCGGATACCGATTGCAGATGGTTGCAGGTTCGGGAATGCGCAGGGTGCCAAGGATCTCGACGGTGCGGGCGCGGGCCTGTTTGGGGGTCATGCCAAGATGCAGCATCGCCACCGCATCAACTTGCCCACCGATCTTTTGCAGCGGATCGAGCGAGGTCATGGGGTTTTGCGTGATCAGGCCAATGCGGCCACCGCGCAGTTTGCGATAGGCCGGTTCTTTGAGTTTGGTCAGGTCTTGCCCGTCAAACATGATCGAGCCGGCGGTGATGCGCCCGCCCGACAAGGGCAGCAGGCCCATCACGCTCATTGCGGTGAGGGATTTGCCTGAGCCGCTTTCGCCGACGATGCCGAGCGTTTCACCCTTGTTGATGGAGAAGTTAACGCCCGAGAGGGGGGCAACAGGGCCAAAGGCCACTTCCAGATCACGTACTTCCAACATGGTTATGCCCCCCTGATCCGGTCTTTGATGTCCAAGGCGCGGATCAATTCGTCGCCAAAGAGGTTGACGGCGATCACGGTCACGGCCACGACGACGCCGGGAAAGATGATGACCCATGGGCTTAGGAACAATTGCGCGGTGCCGCTGGACATCATTGCGCCCCAACTTGGGGTCGGGGGCTGTGCGCCGAGGCCGAAAAAGCCCAATGTTGCCTCCAGCACGATGCCGTCCCCGATGGCGAGCATACCAACAACGATCACGGGTGTGATCGCGTTGGGCAGCAGGTGCCGCAGCAGGATGTGCCGCGGTTTGGCGCCGAGATTGACCGTTGCTTCGATGAAGGTTTCCCGCTTGAGCCGGACAATCTGGGCGCGGGTCAGGCGGGTGAATTGCGCCAGATAGGCAATTGCGATGGCAAATGTGGTCGAGGTCAGGCCGGGGCCGATGATGGCGACAAAGATCAGCGCAATCAGGATGTCCGGAAAAGACCATGTCAGATCGACAACAGTCATGACCGCGCGTTCAAACATGCCGCCGATGTAACCGGCAGCGGCGCCCAGTGTCATGCCAACGGTGATCGAAATGGCAATGGCCGTGGCGCTGACCGAAAGCGAGGTCCGTGCGCCGTAAATCACCCGGCTCAGGACATCGCGACCAAATTGGTCGGTGCCCAGAAGATGCGGCCAGCCCGGAGGCGCATTGCCGTTGGTCAGGTCCTGGGCGGCATAGTCAAACGGGGTGATCCAGGGTGCAAAGATCGCGGTGAGCAGCAGCAGGACCAAAAAGCCGCCTGCAATTTTGCCCAGCCATGACCCAAAGGCCCGGCCAATGGACGTGCTGCCGAACCCGGCCAATGCGCGGGCGGCGGTGCCTGTAATACTAGTCATGTTTTTGCCTCTCGAACGCGGGGATCCATTGCGGCCTGCGCCACGTCACCGATGAGCGTGCCAAGCATGACGGCGAGCGCCAGCATCAGCAGGCATCCTTGGACAACGGGATAATCTCTTTGCCCCAATGCGCGGATCAACAAAGATCCAAGGCCGGGGCGGCCAAATACAAATTCAACAGTGACGGCGCCGCCCAAGATCCAGCCGATGCGCAGGGCGAGAATTGTCACAACGGGCAGCATCGCATGGGGCATCAGGTGGCCCGTCAGGATGGTGCGGGATGGCAGTCCTTTGGCATGCAGCAAAGTCACGAAGTCTTCTTTGCGGACATCCAGCAAGGCAACGCGGGTGACACGTGCAACAAGGGCCACGCCGCCGACACCGATGGTCAGCACCGGCAACACCAGTGATTGCCAGCCCTTTGCCCCCGACACGGGGAACCATTGCAACTGCACGGCAAAGAACAAAATCATCAGCAAAGCGAGCCAGAACCCCGGCACCGTCGATCCGATAAGGATAAAGCCGCGCACGATCTGTTCGACCCAAGCCGAGCGGGTGGTGGCGGAAATGGTGCCCAGGGTGATCCCCACAATGCTGGAGAACAGGAAGGCCAAAGCGCCCAGTTGCAGGCTGTAGGGAAGGTTTTGTGCAATCAGGTCGGCGACCGGACGGCGCAGAACGATGGCTTCGCCAAAGTCGCCCTGGAACATCGCGCCGATCCAGCGGAAATACTGAACAAACAGCGGCTGATCCAACCCGTATTTGGCAATCAAGGCGGTCCGGTCATCGGGGGATGACCCGACGCGGATGAGGTTGTCGATGGGATCGCCGGGCAACAGATGCACGATCATGAAAATCACGACGGAAATCGCAATCGACACAGGGATCAACATCAGCACGCGAAAGAAAATATATCGCAAAAGCATGTCGGACCTTCCGTTTGGCAAAGTTCACCCACCCCCGGCAGGGGATGGGTGGCAAAGCGGGGTGGGACTATTCGACAACCGTCATGTCGAGGACTGTCTGCGCCCGGAACCGTGTGCCGCGCACCGGATCGGGAACGTTCACGCGTTCGGCGTTGTAGGCGATGTTTGTCGTTGGCTCATAGATCGGAACAAACAGGTGCTGTGACAGAACATATTCGTGGTAGGCTTTGAAATTGGCCACGCGTTCCATCGAATTCTTGCTGTCTTTCATGGCGACATCGTTCAGGCGTTGGCCTTCTTCGTCTTTCCACATCGACACGTTGGGATAACCCAGCCGTTCGCCCGAGAAGAACCAGTCGAGGATGTCGGAGTTGTTCCAGTCATAGCCGCGCACGGCCAGTTGGTGCCGGTTGGCCTTGTATTCGTCACGGATGGTTGAACTGTCAAAGACCGTGATCACCGCTTCCATGCCGATGTCGGCCAGTTGGGCCTGGATGACCTGTGCAAGGGCGGTAAATTCGGTGCCATTCTGGGTGAACAGTTTGACCGAAAGTGCCTCGCCGTCTTTCATTCTGACCGGGCCGTCGGATTTGACCCAACCGGCCTCGTCAAGCAAGGCGTTGGCCTTTTCAACGTCGAAAGACACGTTCAGCTCTGGGGCGACGTCAGCCTCTGGCAAGGACGAGATCAGAAAGTTATGCGCCGGGGCGCCGACACCGTTGTAGATGGATGAAACGATGGCTTCCTGATTGATCGCAAGGGCCGTGGCTTCGCGCACTTTGATGTCGTCAAAGGGGGCGGCGGTCACATTGATCGGCATGTAGTTGATGCCGGTGCCGGGCATTTGAATGACGTTGATGTTGCTTTCGGCTTTGAGGATTTGCAGGAAATCTGTCGGCACGCCCAGAAGCACATCCAGACCGCCGGTTTTCAGCTCAAGAAACGCGGTGGACTGGTCGGGGATCTCGCGGAAGGTCACGCGCTCAAGATGTGCGGCGCCCTGGTTTTCCGACAGATCGGAGGCCCATGCATAATCGTCGTTGCGCACCAGAACGGTTTCGAGGCCGATGGCAAAGGATTCAAGTTTGAACGGGCCGGTGCCAACCGCATCGGTGACGCCAAAATTCTCGCCCAGACTGTCATAGGCCGCCGCACCGGGCACGCCCATGAAGGAGGACGACAGGTTGTAAAGAAAGTTGGGTTCCGGACGAGACATCACAAATTTGACGGTCAGATCGTCGATGACCTCGACAGAGGCAACAGCGCCCACAAGATAGGCGTTTTCGGTTTCCGCAAAATCAGGGATCCAATCGGCGACGGATTGTGCGTTGAACGCCGTGCCATCGTGGAAAGTCACGCCGTCCTTGAGGTGGAACGTCCATGACATGCCGTCGGCGGCTTCTTCCCAGGAGGTGGCAAGATGCGGGTGGTAGGATTGGTCGGCGTCCTGTTCCACAAGCCGGTCATAGATCAGCGATGTGGCCGAGTTCAGGTTGCTTGATGTCACCGGGTTATAAGATGTTGCGCCCAATTCGCCGGAGGCAAAGGCGATGGTCGCCTCCTGGCTCCATGCGGCGGTGGAAATGAAGCCGGCCGCGATTAACGCAGTTCCCGACAGAAGTTTTGACTTGATGGCATAGCCCATTTGGGATGTCCTTTTTGGGATAAAATTTGAATTAAAGGTCGTTTGGTTTCTTGCTCAGAGCATCGCCGGTCTTTGGCTTGCTGGGGCTGGCCGGGGCGCTTCCGACATGGCCAGTGAATGTGTTGTAGAGGTTCGCAATATTGTTCATGCGGGTCTCGACCTCCGGGCCCAGTTCCATGAAGACGCCGTTGACCAGAAGGTTGGCCAAGCTGGCCATTTGCGCGGTGGATTCCCAGAACAGGTTGAACTGTGTCGGCACGACAAAGATTTCGTCGGCGACATCATGCGCCCAATCGCAATAGGGATCGGTGATCAGGGTGACAGGAATGCCCTTGGCCTTGGCATGGGTCGCCAGTTCGAGGGCCAGTTTGGAATAGCGCCGCGCCTCGAAGATCACCAAGGCAGCATCGTTGTCATCGCGGGCCAACACCTGTGCAAAATTGCCACCCGCGAGGTCCAGCAAGTCAACACCGTCGCGCAGGTATTGCAACTGGTTCACAAAGATCTGTGCGACGCCGCGCTCTGTCTGGAAGCCGGTGGCAAAGACGGATTTGGTCGTGGCCAGCCGGCGCACAACCGTGGCCCAGGCCGGGGAATGGGCAATTTCATAGACCGCAACGAGCGCGGCCATTTCCAACTCAAGCCCGCGGACCAATTGGTCCTCTCCGGCGTGATGGCGAGCCTGCAGATCGCGCAGACGGTCGCCGATCAACCAGGGTTGATCGCCAATGTCCTGCCGCAGATGGGATTTGAGATCTTTGAAGCTGCGATAGCCAAGGGTGCGGCAAAACCTGCCGACGGTGGGCTCACTGACCGACACTTTCTCCGCAAGGCTGGCGGCGGTTTCAAATGGCAATGTTGCCAGTTCTGCCAACATGTAGCTGGCCAGGGCACGGTCCGCTTTCGAGGTGGATGTGCTTGCCTCTGACAGGCGCTGTCGCAGTGAATTTGTCATGACCCCTCCCAAGGCTGTTGCTTGAGAAAGTAACAAAACTTTCATGGAGTCAATATATTTATGAAAACTTGCATCTTGTTTCAATTAAGCGTTTTGTGTGCAAACCGCTGAGTCCGGTACGTTTAAACAAGAGGCGCTGCCTGATGATCTATGATTTTGTTGTAATTGGTGCGGGCATGGCCGGGGCATCTGCGGCTTATGAGCTGTCTACCCAAGGTAGTGTTTTGCTGTTGGAGGCCGAATCGCAGGCCGGATATCACAGCACGGGCCGGTCGGCCGCGCTGTTTACCCGCAATTACGGAACCGCGATGGTGCGGGAGATCAACGGGTTGAGCAGCGGCTTTTTCACCGCGCCGCCTGACGGGTTTTGTGAACATCCCTTACTGACGCCGCGCGGGGCTCTGGCCGTGGCGCCCCAAGGCGAAGAGGGATTGCTTGATCCGGTTCTGGCCGCCTCAACCCCGGCCAACACGGTGGTGGAGTTGTCGGTGGCGGATGCGCTTGAGATGGTGCCAATCCTGCGGGCCGATCAGGTCGCGCGGGCGGTTTATGAAGAGAGCGTCACAGATATCGAAGTGGCGATGATGCTGCAAAGTTACCTCAAAGGGGTCAAACGACGGGGCGGTGTTGTCGAGACCCGTGCGCCGGTGACAGCCTTGAAACGAGAAGCCGATGTTTGGGAGATCACAGCCGGGCGAAACACCCATCGCGGCAAGACGCTGATCAATGCGGCGGGCGCCTGGGCGGATCAAATTGGTGCCATGGCAGGGGCCGAGGCCATCGGTTTGGTGGCCAAGCGGCGCACTGCGATCATTCTGGATGCCCCGCAGGGAATGGATGTGGCGCAGTTTCCCTGCGTCGATTTTGCCACCAATGACGCCTATCTCAAACCCGAAGCGGGAAAGTTCATGGCCTCGCCGGGGGATGCAACGCCGGTAGCCCCGCAAGACGTGCAACCCGATGAGATGGATGTTGCGATCCTGGCCGACTGGATCGAAAGGCACACCTTGATCCCGGTGCGGCGGATCTCACATAGCTGGGCGGGCCTGCGGTCCTTTGTGCCGGACGAGGGGCCGGTTGTTGGCCGGGATGGGCAGGTGCCCGATTTCATCTGGCATGCCGGGCAGGGGGGGTACGGGATCATGATGGCTCCGTCCCTGGCGCGGGCAGTGGCCGCGATCTGTGCAGATGGTCCCATGCCAGAGGATTTTGTCAAATCCGGTCTGACGCAAGATATCTTAGGGCCAGAGCGGTTGAACCGTGTGAAGGACTAGGGCTCGGTTTCTTGGCGCAGCAGGCGGGAATGAGGGGTCAGCCCCTCATGCTCCCTTGAGTATTAGAGCCAAAAAGGGGCAGCAGAACGGTGTTGATGTGATTGCAGCCGGGGCCTGTTTCTAAGCGCCGAGGATCATGTCGCTGTGGCGGTCCAGATAGATGTGCAGCCAAGGGGTGAAGGCGTCGGGGGTTTGCGCGATCTCGGCTTTGAGTTCCTCCAGCGTGATCCAGCGGGTGTCCATGACCTCGTCCGGATTGGGGGCCAGCGGCATGTCACCGGGGGCATCAGCGAGAAAAACATCAACCAGTTCATATTCGGTCAACCCGTTGCCGACCTCGGCACGGTATTCGACCTGTCCGCGATGGGTTAGAGAGAGGCCGGTGATCCCCAATTCTTCGGTCAGGCGGCGGGCGGCGCAATCGGCGGGCGGTTCGTCCCAATCGGGATGGGTGCAGCAGGTGTTCGCCCAGAGACCCGGCGTGTGATACTTACTGAGCGCCCGGCGCTGGATCAGAATCTTGCCGTCGCGGATCACAAAGACCGACACGGCCAGATGACGCAGACCGCGCAGATGGGTTTCCAGCTTTTCCACCGGGGTCAATGTGCCATCCACCCATGCGGGGATCATGATCTTGAGATTATCAGCGATGTTGGTCATCAAAAGCCCGATCAAGAAAGGTTGCCCTGTCAAAACCAAAAGGGGGGTGATGTGCAAGGGGAATTGGCCGCGCGTCGGTTGGCTGCGACAAAGACGCCGATCTGGCTTTCGATTATTTCTACGGGTGGCAAATTGGGGTAGAAGCCGATATCGCCATATTAGGCATAGTGAATACCGAAAAGGAGTTCCGAGATGAAACAATTGAAATTGGCCGTTCTGGGGCTTGCCCTTGCAGCTGGTCCTGCGTTCGCAGATGGTCACGCCACAGGTGATGCCGCCGCCGGTGAGGCCGTGTTCAAGAAGTGCAAATCCTGTCACGCCATCGTGGATGCGGAAGGCGAACCGATTGCCAAGGGCGGGCGCAGTGGTCCGAACCTTTATGGCATCTTTGGCCGCGTTGCGGGCAGCGATGAGGATTTCGGCAAGAAATACGGCAAGTCGCTGAAGGCGGCGGGCGAGGCCGGTCTGGCGTGGAACGAGGCGGATTTTGTGGTCTTCACAGCCGATTCCAAGAAGTTCCTGCAGACCTATCTGGATGACAAGAAAGCCAAGTCCAAGATGTCTTTCCGTCTGAAAGACGAGCAGGCGGCCAAGGATGTATGGGCCTATCTGGTGTCTGTTGGTCCGGCTGTCGAAGCCAGCAACTGATCCAGACAAAAGCAACAACCGGGCGGCGGTGCAGTGCAGACTGCGCCGCCGTTTCGCATTTGTGCCGATAATTTCAAGCTCAAATATTTTGAACTTGAAATAAATTCCGCTCTAAAGTAGCGTCACTCCCATAAAGACCATGGAAAATGGTTCGCGATTGGCACATCGTGCCGAAAGGGCCCGCGCAATGACGGGCTGACGTTACCAGGGAGACGAAAAATGCAAAAAACAAAGATGGCCAAGATGGGCCTCAAGACATTGGGCGCGGCGACGGCTGTTGCCTTGGCGATGGCGGGTGCCGCTGTTGCGGACGGGCATGCCAAGGTGAAGGTCGGGGTGATCACCACACTGACCGGCGGCGGCGCGGGTCTGGGTGTGGATATTCGCGACGGGTTCCTGCTGGCCGTGAAGCAATCGGGCAACGACGGGATCGAAGTGGTGGTTGAGGATGACCAGCGCAAACCGGATGTGGCGGTGCAGCTGGCCGACAAGATGATCCAGTCCGAAAAGGTCGATATCCTGACCGGTATCGTGTGGTCGAACCTGGCGCTGGCCGTGGTGCCAAGTGCAACGGCGCAGGGCAAATTCTATCTGTCCCCCAACGCGGGCCCGTTCCAACTGGCCGGCAAGGGCTGTCATGAGAATTATTTCAACGTGGCGTGGCAGAACGATAACCTGCACGAAGCGGCGGGCGCACATGCCACGTCCGTTGGCTACAAGAACAGCTTTATCCTCGCGCCGAACTACCCGGCGGGCAAGGATGCGCTGAAAGGGTACAAACGGATGTATTCCGGCGATCTGGCGGGCGAGCTTTATACCAAGCTGGGCCAGACCGACTATGCCGCGGAGATCGCGCAGATCCGCGCATCCGATGCCGACAGCGTGTTTTTCTTCCTGCCCGGCGGCATGGGGATTTCCTTCCTCAAGCAATATGCCGACAGCGGCATTGACCTGCCGGTTGTAGGCCCGGCCTTCAGCTTTGATCAGGGCATCTTGCAGGCGGTTGGCGATGCGGCGCTGGGTGTGCAGAACACATCGCAGTGGAACAAGGACATCGACAATCCCGCCAACAAAGCCTTTGTCGAGACCTTTCAGGCGGAATACGGGCGTTTGCCATCGCTTTATGCCTCGCAAGGGTTTGACACGGCCAACCTGATCATCAGCGCGATGGGCAAGGCGGATGTAAAAGACCAGGATGCCTTCCGCGCTGCACTGAAAGAGGCCGACTTTGCCTCGGTGCGGGGCAAGTTCAAGTTCGGCAACAACAACCACCCGATTCAGGACATCTATGTGCGTGAAGTGATCAAGGAGGGTGACGTCTACACCAACAAGATCATCAGCACCGGCCTGACGGACCATCAGGATGTCTATGCCGCCGAGTGCAAGCTCTGAGCAACTGACCTTTCACCGGCGGGGCAGGGCCTTGCCGGTGAAGACAATCAAAGGCAGGGCAATGTCTTCTATCCTTATCATTGAGCAGATCCTGAACGGGCTTCAGTTTGGCGTCATGCTGTTTTTGATGGCCGCTGGTCTGACCCTGATCTTTGGGGTGATGGGGCTGATCAATCTGGCGCATGGATCGCTGTATATGGTGGGGGCCTTTGCGGCAGCGGCGGTTGCGGGTTGGACCGGATCGTTTCTGCTGGCACTGGCGGCCAGCCTTGCTGCTGCGGCGCTGTTCGGGGCACTGATTGAATTGACGGTGATCCGGCGGCTTTATGCGCGAGACCACCTTGATCAGGTGTTGGCGACCTTTGCCCTGATCCTGATTTTCTCGGAGGCAACGCGGTGGGTCTTTGGATCCTTCCCGTTGTTCCTGAATATTCCCGAGGCGCTGTCAGGCACACTGACCCTGCCGGGAGGAATTGAATATTCGCGCTACCGGTTGACGATCATCCTGATCGGGCTGGCAGTGGCGGTCGGGCTGTTCCTGCTGATCTCGAAAACCCGTGTGGGGATGCGGATCAGAGCAGGGGAAAACGACCGCGAGATGATTGGTGCCTTGGGCGTTGATATTTCCGTTCTTTACACATTGGTTTTTGCCCTTGGCGCGGCGCTGGCCGGGCTGTCGGGTGCCTTGGTGGGCGCGATCCAGTCGGTTGAGGTGGGCATGGGCGAGCCTGTGTTGATCCTTGCCTTTGTGGTGATCGTCATCGGCGGCATCGGATCGATCAAAGGGGCGCTGGCCGGTGCGATACTGGTCGGGCTGACCGACACTTTGGGGCGCACGATGCTGCCTTGGGCTTTTGCGGTGTTCATGGACCCTGCGGCGGCCAGCTCGGTGGGTTCGGCGCTGGCCTCGATGCTGATTTATATCCTGATGGCGGGGGTGCTTTTGTTCAAACCCACCGGACTGTTTGGGAGCGCGTGACGTGATCCGGGAAAGATATCTCAACCTGCTGATCGGGGCGCTGTTGCTGATCGTGCCTCTGGTGGCGCTGCAACTGGATGAGCCGTTTATCATCACGTTGGCGACCAAGGCGGCGATTCTCGCGCTGGCTGGCGTGGGGCTAAACCTCGCGCTGGGGCAGGGCGGATTGGTCAGTTTTGGTCATGCGGCCTATTTCGGGATTGGCGGCTATGCGATGGGTATTCTGGCCAGCCATGCGCAGGATTATGCGCCGCTGATGGAGGCGCCCTTTTTGATCGAAGGCACCAATCTTATGCCGGTGATCTGGCTGGTGGCGATTGTTGCCTCGGCACTTGCGGCGTTGTTGATCGGGGCATTGAGCCTGCGCACCAGCGGTGTTTACTTCATCATGGTCACGCTCGCATTTGGCCAGATGTTTTACTATTTCACGATCAGCTGGCCGGCCTATGGCGGCGAGGACGGGCTGTCGATCTATGTGCGCAACCAGTTTCCGGGGGTGAACACCCTTGATCCGATCCAGTTTTTCGGGATCTGTTTTGTGGTGCTGATGGCGGTGTTGTTTCTGGTGAACCGGTTGAACAAATCGCCCTTTGGTCTGGCATTGAACGGCGCGCATCAGAACGAGGAACGGGCGCTGACGGTGGGGATCAATGTCTATCGGCTGCGGCTGGTGGCCTTTGTCATATCGGGGGCGATCACCGGCTTGGCCGGGGCGCTGTTTGCCGATCTCAACCGTTTTGTCAGCCCGACAATGTTCAGCTGGCACACCTCGGGCGAGATTATGGTGTTTATCATTCTGGGCGGTGTTGCGCGGCTGTTTGGGCCGGTTGCGGGTGCGGCTGTTTACATCCTGCTGGAACATATGCTGGGCGGGATTTCGGAGTATTGGCAGATTTATCTGGGGCTGATCCTGCTGTTTGTGGTGTTGTTCGCCAAGGGCGGCATCGTGGGCGGGTTGGCCCGCCGGGAGGTGCGCCATGACGGATAGCATTCTGAGGGTCGATAACATCTGCAAATCCTTTGGCGCGCTCAAGGCCAGTGATGGCATATCGCTGGACCTGAAACCGGGCGAGATCCATGCGTTGATCGGGCCGAACGGGGCGGGCAAATCGACCCTGATCAAGCAGATTGCCGGTGGTTTGAAGCCCGACAGCGGCAAGGTGTTTTTTGACGGGCGCGACGTCAGCCAGCACAGCACCGCACGGCGGGCGCGGGCCGGATTGGGACGCACCTTCCAGATTTCGGCGCTGGCGATGGATTTTACCGTGCTGGAAAATGTCCTGCTGGGCGCGGTGGGGCAAAGCGGATCGTGGTTCAGGTTTTTCCGCGATGCGATGAAAGACACGCGGCTACTCGAACGCGCCTACAAGGCACTGGACCGGGTGGAACTGCGTGATCTGGCGCATGTGCGCACATCGGAGCTGTCACACGGGCGTCGGCGGCAATTGGAGGTCGCGGTGGCGCTGACTCTGTCGCCCAAGGCGTTTTTGATGGATGAGCCGATGGCGGGCATGGGCGTCGAAGGATCGCAGGCCCTGACCGGATTTCTTGGGGCGCTGAAGACCGAAGCGCCCATTTTATTGGTGGAACACGACATGGACGCGGTGTTTGCCTTGGCCGACCGGATATCGGTGCTGGTCTACGGCAAGATCATCGCAACCGGATCAGTGGATGAGATCCGCACAAATCCGGAGGTCAAACTGGCCTATCTGGGCGAGGAGGACGCGGCATGAGCCTGTTGCAGCTAGAGCAGATCACCGCGATCTATGGCGCGTCGCAGGCCCTGTTTGGTGTCGATCTGACGATCAGCGAGGGCGAGGTTGTCGCCCTGATGGGGCGCAACGGCATGGGCAAATCCACCACGATCAAGGTGATCAGCCGGTTGCTGAAAAACCCGCAGGGGCAGGTGCTGTTTGACGGGCAGGACATCGGCGCGTTGCCCGCCCACAAGGCAGCGCGGCTTGGCATCGGGCTGGTGCCGGAGGGGCGGCGGTGTTTCACCAATCTGACGGTGCGCGAAAACCTCTTTGCCTCGGCGCGGCCCGGTGAGTGGGACTTTGCCCGCGTGCATGCGCTGTTTCCACGGCTGGAGGAACGCGGCGGTCAACTGGCGGGCTCGCTGTCGGGCGGGGAACAACAGATGTTGGCGATTGGCCGGGCGTTGATGACCAATCCGCGGTTGTTGATTCTTGATGAGGCCACCGAAGGGCTGGCACCCGTGGTGCGGCAGGAAATTTGGGCAGCGATTGCGACCCTGAAAAAGACCACCTCCCTGTCGATCCTCGTGGTGGACAAGACCATCAGCGAGCTGCGCCAGGTGGCCGATAGCGTGGTCATTCTGGAGCGGGGTGTGTCGGTCTGGCATGGCACGATGAGCGATCTGAGTGCAGAGGTCAAAGACCGGTATCTGGGGGTCTGAGCATGGCATTCACCTATCGGCAAAAGATCAAGTTCCGGCATTGTGATCCGGCAGGCATTGTTTTCTATCCGCGGTTCTTCGAGATGACCAATGACACGGTCGAGGCGTTCTTTGAGCAAGAGTTGGACTTTCCGTTCTCCCAAATGCATCAGGCCAGCGGTATCCCGACGGCGCAGATCGAGGCCAAGTTCAAACGGCCAAGCCGGTTGGGCGATGTTCTGGATATCACGCTGACCTGCACGCGCATTGGCCGGTCATCGCTTGACCTGAGCTATCAAGCGGTTTGCGGCACTGAGGCGCGGTTTAGCGCCACATCCACAATCGTATTCATCGACGCCCAAGGCGCATCCACCCCATGGCCGGATCACATCCGCAGCCGTTTAGAGACCCATCTGTAAAGGAGATACGTATGGCACATGAGATCATTCAACCCGAAGGGTGGGCCAAGGCCAAAGGCTATGCCAATGGCGTGAAAACGGCGGACAACACGCTGTATGTCGGCGGACAGATCGGCTGGACCGCAGAGCAGAAGTTCGAAAGTCATGATTTCATCGGGCAGATGGAACAGGCGCTGCGCAATATCGTCGATGTGGTCGAGGCCGCAGGCGGGCAGGTGACCGATATCGTGCGGCTGACCTGGTATGTGATCGACAAGAAAGAATACCTCGCGCGGCAGGCCGAGGTGGGCGCGGTGTACCGCAAAGTTTTGGGACGGCATTTTCCGGCGATGACGATGGTTGTTGTGGCCGGTCTGGTCGAGGACGAGGCGCTGGTGGAGATCGAGGCAACGGCGGTTCTGAACGGCTAGATCGCGGCCTCATCTGCGGAATCAGCGCGGCGCAAAAGATCGCGGATCTGATCCAGATCGGCGTCGTCCAGCCCATCAAACAGGTCATTCACCATCGCTTCATGGCCCTTGGCCTGCACTTCGAACTGGGCGCGGCCCTCGGCGGTGAGGGTGACATTGACCACCCGTCGGTCCTTTGCGGGCGAGACCCGTTCAACCAAACCATCCTTTTCAAGGCGGTTGACGATGGTGGATGCATTGCCGTTGGACACCAGCAACATCTTGCTGAGCGCGGTCATCTTCATCGGGGATTGATTGCGATAAAGTGCGGCCATCACATCGAACCGGGGCAGGGTGGTGTCATGGGTCACGCGCAGATATTCGCGCAGCTGGTTTTCGGTGCCCCGTGTCAGGCGCAGCAGCCTGATCCAGGTGCGCAGGCGGCGGCGGGACAGGTCTGGCCGGGAAAGATCTGATTGTGCTGTCACGTGCCTGCCTTTGTGAGGGTCATGCCGCCATGGGGCGTCATGCCGGGCAGGGTAGGGGGGCACTCACACCATTTCAAGCGTGATGCGGCAATCGGCAGGTTTCAACTGCCGCTCGAGCAGTTTAATCTGCGCGCGAACAGCAAAGACAGCAGGCTCATGACCGATACATTTGAAACTGAAAAAGCGCAGGCGTCCGGCTGGTTCCGGCAGTTGCGCGACGAGATCGTCAGCGCCTTTCACGCGCTGGAGGACCGGCAGGGCGGCGATGCCCCGGCGGGACGCATGGAGGTGCGCAAGACCAGCCGTACCTCGGAAGATGGATCGGACGCGGGCGGCGGCGAAATGAGCGTGATGCGCGGCGGCCGGGTGTTTGAAAAGGTCGGGGTCAATATCTCAACCGTTTATGGCGTGCTGGGCGAGCGGGCGCAGTCGGCCATGGCGGCCCGCAAGGGCATTCCGGGGATGAAAGACGATCCGCGGTTCTGGGCCTCCGGCATTTCCTTGGTCGCACATATGCAAAACCCCCATGCACCGGCAGTACATATGAACACACGAATGTTCTGGACCCCGCATGCCTGGTGGTTTGGCGGCGGCGCGGATTTGAACCCTTGCATCGAATATGATGAGGACACCGCGCATTTCCATAGCGAGATGAAGCGGGCCTGCGATCCCCATGGTGCTACGCTTTATGACGAGTTGAAGGACTGGGCCGACCGGTATTTCTATATCCCACACCGCAAACGGGCGCGTGGGGTTGGCGGGATTTTTTATGATGACCGCAACAGCGGCGATTGGGCGGCTGATTTCGCGCTGACCAAGGATGTGGGCGCGGCGTTTCTGCCCGCCTTTGTGCCGCTGGCAGACCGGCGGCGCGAGACCTCTTGGGATGAGGCCGACAAAGACGTGCAATTGCGCCATCGCGGGCTCTATGCCGAATACAATCTGGTTTATGACCGAGGGACAAAGTTTGGCCTCGAGACCGGCCATGACCCGGATGCGGTTTTGATGAGCCTGCCGCCCTTGGCCAAGTGGTACTGAGCAGGCCATGAGCGCCTATGCGCGATATGCTGTCTATGTTGTGCCGCAGGGGAAATTGGGCGCCGCCGGCGCAGTATGGCTGGGTTGGGACATAGCGCAGGGGGCTGAGGTTGCGCAGGTTGATGGGCTTGATCTGGACCTGCCCGCGCTGACCCAAACGCCGCGCAAATACGGGTTTCATGCCACTGTTATGGCGCCGTTTCAGATACGGCACGGGGCGCGACTTGAGGACTTGAGCCAGGCCTTTACGCAGCTGTGTGCAGGCATTGCGCCGGTCGGTTGCGATGATCTTGATGTCGTTGCGCTTGGCCGGTTTGTCGCGCTGATCCCGCAAAGCGGGATGGCGGAGCTGCGGGCCATGTCGGCGCAGGTTGTGGAAGGGTTGGACATCTGGCGCGCGCCGATGTCCGATGCCGAATTTGAACGGCGCAACCGGCCCGGATTGTCCGAGGTGCAGCGCGGGTATTTGCGGCGTTGGGGCTATCCGCATGTGATGGAGGCCTACCGGTTTCACATGACCCTGACGGGGCGGATGCCAAAGGCGGAGGCCGGGCGGGTGGTGCATGTGGCGCGAGACTATTTTGCGCCGGTGTTGGCCGAACCCGTGCGCATTGACGATCTGGCGCTGGTGGGCGAGCGGGCGGACGGGCGCTTTGAGGTGATTGCACGCTGCGCGTTGCATGGGTGATATACGCCGCACCGGTTCTTGTTTTTGATGATGGATTGAGGGGCCAGCCCCTCAAACTCCCCGGAGGTATTTAGGGCCAAAAAGGGGATCACTGGCCGGTATTAACCGTTTCTTCAGCATCTGCCCATTTTATGGGGCAGGAAGGATAGGTGACGGGCGCATTGGAACATCTTGCAAAATTGCACATTCTGCCGCGCTGGAAAAAGCGGATTATCCTGATTGCGGTGGATAGCGCGTTGATGTGTGCGGCGCTTGGTCTGGCGATGGTGTTGCGCGGTGGCACAGGGTTTTGGGCTTCCTCACCGAATCTGTGGATCGTGATGGGGCTTGTTACGCCGCTGGTGGTGGCGGCTGTGCGGCTGGACCGGGTGAAGCTGACCGCGCCGGAAATGATGAGCGGGTTGCGGGTCACGATGGCAGCGGGCGTTTTGGGCGTGATCGCAGCGGTGATGATGACGCTGGCCGGGTTGGATCATGCGGTCGCGGTGGCGGTGATATTTGGCAGCCTGTTTGCCCTTTTTGCGACCGGGGTGCGTATTGCGGCGCTGCATGTGCTGCGTTGGGTGATCGGGCGGACGCGGCCGGCGGGGCAGCAGACAATCGCGATCTATGGCGCGGGTGCGGCGGGGATGCAGCTGGCGGCGGCATTGTCGCAGACCAGTGAGGCGCGCCCGGTGTTTTTTGTGGATGACAATCCGAATCTGCAGGGGATGACGGCCTGCGGCTTGGCGGTGTTTGACGCTGGCAAGCTGCCGGAATTAATCGCGCGGCACGGGGTTGAGCAGATCGTGCTGGCGGCCCCTTCGATGGAGCCGGCGCGGCGCGATCAGGTGGTCAGGCGCTTGCGGGCCCATGGGGTTGAAGTGCAGGTGCTTCCGTCTTTTGCCGATATGTTGATGGGACGTGAACCGCCGGGGCAGATCAGGCCGGTGGCACCGGAACAGCTTTTGGGCCGCGACAAGGTTGCGCTTGATGCACCGCAAATTGCCAAGGCTTACGCCGGGCGGGTGATCATGGTGACCGGCGCGGGCGGATCGATCGGCGGTGAATTGTGCCGGCAGTTGTTGGCCTGCCGTCCGGCGGGGATCGTGCTTTTTGATCACAGTGAGTTCCAGCTTTACCAAGTGCAGCAGGAATTGGCCGATCTTGCCGATGCGGCAGGGGTCAAGCTGGTTGCGCGGCTTGGGTCCGTCACGGATGTCGCAAGGGTGCGGGCCGTGATCACGGCGGACAGGGCGGAGATTGTCCTGCATGCGGCGGCCTATAAACATGTGCCTATGGTGGAGGACAACCCGCTGGCCGGGGCCAAAAACAACGTGTTGGGCACCCATGCTGTGGCCAAGGCGGCGGTTGAGGCGGGCGTTGAACGGTTCATTCTGGTCTCCTCTGACAAGGCGGTGCGGCCTGCCAATGTGATGGGCGCGACCAAGCGGATCGCGGAACTGGTGGTGCAGGACATGCAAACCCGCCATGCACAGACCCGCTCAGCCATCGTGCGGTTTGGCAATGTTCTGGGGTCTTCGGGGTCTGTTCTGCCGCTGTTTCAACGGCAGATTGCCACGGGCGGTCCAGTGACCGTGACCCACCCCGAGGTCACGCGGTATTTCATGACCATGCCGGAGGCGGCGCGGCTGGTGCTGCTGGCCGGTGCCTTTGCCAAAGGTGGTGAGGTCTTTGTTCTGGACATGGGCGCGGCGCAACGGGTGATGGACATTGCGCGGCGGATGATCCGCCTGTCTGGCCGGCAAGAACGTGATCCTGTGACCGGAAGGGGCGATATTGCGATCAGGATCACCGGCCTGCGCCCCGGCGAGAAGCTGCATGAAGAGCTGCTGATCGATCGGCGCAGTTTGATCCAGACCCCGCATCCAAAAATTCTGCGGGCCAAGGAAGCAATGCTGAGCCAGATCGAAGTGGCGGGCCTGTTGCGTGCAGTGCGGCGGGCAATTTCCGAGGGGGATTGTGCCCTGCTGAACAGGGTTATCCGGGACCGGATCGAACCCATGCAAAAATCGCCGCCGCCAGGCATCGAAGGCGCCGCTGCACCGCAGCAGGTGTCCTGTGGGCGGAAACCGGTCTGACGGGCGATCAGCCGCCCGCCAAAGGTTTGAAAGCCGCGCCCAGGATCAGCTGTTGGGGCGCACCCGCGCGGCGGTTTTATCTGCAAAGGCCGCAAGGCGGGCACGGGCGTCCGGCTGGGTGTTGACCACACCGGCGACAACCGCTTCGGCATAGGCGGCATCGAGGGCGGACATGTTCTGCATGTGGCTGATCGCCGAGCAGATGGCAAAGTTGGTCAAAGGCAGGTTTTGTGCGGCGGCGCGGGCCAGTTCCATGGCTTTGTCAAAGCTGGACCCCTCCACGATATATTGGGCAAGACCCAGATCCACGGCCTCTTGCCCCTGATAGACACGGCCCGTCAGCATCATGTCGATCATCCGCGATTTGCCCACCAGATCGGCCACGCGGATGGTCGCGCCGCCACCCGTGAACAGCCCGCGCTGGCCTTCAGGCAGAGCGAAATAGCAGGTCTGATCCATCACGCGCACATGGGCGGAACTGGCCAGTTCAAGGCCGCCGCCAACCACCGCGCCTTGCAGGGCGGCGATCACCGGCACCCCACCATATTCCATCTTGTTGAAAGCCTCGTGCCAGCGCAGACAGACATGCATGAAATCGGCCGGGCTGCGGTCTTCGTCGTGGTGTTCGATCAGGTCGAGACCGGCGCAGAAATGATCGCCTGCCCCGGCCAGAACCACGGCTTTGACACCGGCGCGAGGCGCGAGTGAGAAGAAATCAACCAACTCTTCAATGGTGTCGATGTCCAGCGCGTTGCGCTTTTTCGGGCGGTTCAGGGTGACAACCCAAACGCCGTCGTCCTGTGGCGCGAGGTCAAGATTGGTATAGCTGGAGATGTCGATGGTTTTGGTCATAGGGTCGTCCTTTGTGCGATAGTGGGCGCGGGTGATCAGGCAAAATCAAACGCGAGCAGGCTGTCTTCGCCGCCGGTGATGCGGCGCTTCTGGGTTTCGGCCTCGACAAGAATGTGATCGGCGTAGAACCGCGCGGTGGCGATCTTGGCCTTGAGGAACGGAGTGCTGTTTCCCGATGCGATCTCGCCTTGCGCGGCCAAGAGGGCGCGGGCCATTTGCCAGCCACTGACCAGATTTCCGGCCAGCATCAGATAGGGCACGGAGCCGCCATAGGCCGCGCGGGGGTTCTGTTTGGCAGTTTCCAGAAAATGTGCCACGACGGTTTCAAAGGCAGCGCGGGCGGTGGAAAGTTGTTTGCCAACGGATTGCGCGATCGGATCGCCAGCGGCCAGATCGGCCTCGGTGCCTTTGATCATCGCGGCGAGGGCGAGCGCGGTGCGTCCGCCATCGCGCAGGGTTTTACGGCCAATCAGGTCGTTGGCCTGAATGGCGGTTGTGCCTTCATAGATCGGCAGGATGCGGGCGTCGCGGTAATGCTGCGCCGCGCCGGTTTCCTCGATAAAGCCCATGCCGCCATGCACCTGCACCCCGGCGGAGGTGACGTCGATGGCGGATTCGGTGCAGTAGCCTTTGACCAAGGGAGTCAGGAACTCTGAAATGGCGGATGCCTCGGTGCGGTCTCCTTCGCTGGCGGCGTGGCGGGCGAGATCTTGCCAGCCTGCGGCAAATGCGGCGAGGGCGCGGCCCCCTTCGGCCAGCGCCTGCATCCGGGCCAGCAGGCGGCGCACGTCGGGGTGGTGAATGATGGTCACGGCCTCGCGGGTGGAGCCGTCGACCGGGGCGCTTTGCACGCGGTCCTTTGCAAAGGCGAGCGCCTGTTGAAAGGCGCGTTCGGCAATGCCGACCCCTTGTAGGCCCACGGCATAGCGGGCGGAATTCATCATTTCGAACATATAGCTGAGCCCGGCGTTTTCGTCGCCGATCAGATAACCGGTTGCACCTTCAAACTGCAAAACCGCGGTGGGGCTGGCGGAGATGCCCAGTTTGTGTTCGATGCTGACACATTGCACTGCGTTGCGCTCGCCCAATGTTCCGTCATCGCCAACCATGAATTTGGGCACCAGAAACAGGCTGATCCCCTTGACGCCAGCGGGGGCATCCGGCGTGCGGGCAAGCACCAGATGCACGGTGTTTTCCGACATGTCGTGTTCGCCGTAGGTGATATAGATTTTGGTGCCGGTGATGGCATAGGTGCCATCGTCATTGGGGACCGCTTTGGATTTCACCAGCGCCAGATCGCTGCCCGCTTGTGGTTCGGTCAGGTTCATTGTGCCGGACCATTTTCCGGAGGTGAGATTGGCCAGATAGGTTTGCTTTTGCGCGTCCGATCCGGCGGTCAAAAGCGCCTCAATCGCGCCATCGGTCAATAGCGGACAGAGGGCAAAGCTCATGTTTGCGGCGTTGAGCATTTCGGTCGCCGCCGCACCGACGGAACGGGGCAGACCCTGACCGCCAAATTCTTCGGGGTGTTGCAGGCTTTGCCAGCCCATTTCGACAAACTGCGCATAGGCTTCGGTAAAGCCATCGGGCATGGTCACGCGGCCGGCGTTGTATTGCGCGCCGGTCTGATCGCCGGAAGCGTTGAGCGGCGCGATGACCTCGCCGCAGAAACGGCTGTATTCCTCAAGAACGGCGCCAATGTCATCGAGATCGAGCCCCTCGTATTGCGGCAGGGTCGAGATTTTGTCCCATTGTGTCAGATGGGTGATGTTAAAGAGCATGTCTTGGGTCGGGGCGGTGAACATTGTGGTGTCTCCGATTGGCAGCTGCGTTGCGCCATACATAGCGGACAAAGGGGGGCTTGCCATCTCTTCTATGGACGCAAAACTTGCAAAAAGTGACAAAGCTGCGCGATATGGGCCAATGAACAGCGCAAAGACCGTTACGATATTGCCAACTGTGTCGCGGGCCTTTCTGGATGATTGGCTGGCGGTGCTGCGCCGCGACTGTTCGGCGCGGCAAATGGCGGATTTTCTGGACAAGACCGGCCTTTCGGCGGTGAACGGCGCGCGGGGGCGTGTGACCCATGATCAGATCGTCCGGCTGTATCAGATGGTCGTGGCAGAAACCGGGGACGAGATGATGGGCCTGTGCAGCCGGACGATCCGGCCCGGTGCGCTCAAACATCTGTGTGCCTCGGTGCGGGGGGCATCGTCGCTGTCTGCGGCACTGTTCCGGTTCACGTCGTTCTGGAACCTGCTGCTGGATGACTACGAGATGAGGCTGGACAATGACGGCGAGACCCTGCGCATGGCCTTGGTGCCGCGCGGGGATCAGGTGCCGCAGCGGTTTGGCCATATGTTGCTGCTCAAGCTGACGCATGGGGTTGCGTCCTGGCTGGCGGGGCGCGAGCTGCCGCTGACCTCGGTCGGGTTCTGTTTTGAGCGGCCGGAGTTCGCCGCCGATTATCCGATCCTGTTTCCGGCGGCGATCCGGTTTGGGCAAGCGCAGTCCTATGTGAGTTTTGATGCCAGCGTGGGGCCGATGCCGGTGTCGCGCACAGAGGCGGAAATGCAGGAGTTTCTGATCCGTGCCCCGCGCGACTGGATTTTCACCAGCCTGAATGAACATGCGCTGCCGCTGCGGGTGCGGGAATTGTTGTTGGCCTCAGACCGGCTGGAGGCAGGATTGAAGGATACGGCACAGCGGCTGCATCTGACGCCGCGCACATTGATGCGGCGGCTGGATGCGGAAGGCACGTCCTTTCAGGGGATCAAGGATGGGTTGCGCCGGGATCTTGCGATCCGGGATTTGGCGCAAGGGGGCAAGAGCATTGAGGCGATATCGCTTGATGTCGGCTTTGCCTCGGCGGCGAATTTTCACCGTGCCTTCAAACGTTGGACGGACCTGACGCCGGGGGCTTACCGCAAGAAATCGCGTATCAGCGCCCCGGCACAGGGGTCAGGTGTCTAGCCTGCGATCCGGTGGACCACGTTGCGCCCCGGTGTCAGCCCTTGCACCTTTTCCACGATTGAGGCGGCGTCGATGCCGAAGTGGCGATAAAGATCGGCGATGGTGCCGGTCTGGCCAAAGTGTTCGACCCCCAGCGGAACCGTTTGATGCCCGATCACCGAGCCGAGCCATGACAGCGTGGCAGGATGGCCATCAATCACCGTGACCAGCTTGCAATCGCGGGGCAGGGCCGACAGCAGGGTTTCTACATGGCTTTGCGCCCGTGCATTGCCGCGGGCGCGGGCCCGTTGCGCGGCCGTCCATCCCGCATTCAACCGGTCGGCGGAGGTCACGGCCAGCACGCCAACATCACGCCGCCCTTCGGCAATGGTGCCTGCGGCCTTGATCGCCTCGGGGGCGACGGCCCCCTGATAGGCGATCACCACCTCGCAGTTCGGCCCCGGTTTGCGCAGCCAATAGGCCCCGTCAATCGCGCCTTGGCGGAAGTCTTCATCCACCCGTTTTCCCGGCTGTTCGATGGGGTTGGTTGTCAGCCGCAAATAGACCGAACCGCCGGTTTCATCGCGCAGCCATGTGCGTTCGTCCGGGTCGCCTTCGCCGTCTTTTTGCAGATAATCAAAGGCCCATTTCATGATCACCGCCAGTTCATCGGCAAAGGCAGGCTCAAAGCTGGCCAGCCCGTCCTGGCTCATCCCGATGAGAGGTGATCCGATGGATTGATGCGCACCGCCTTCAGGGGCGAGGGTGACACCCGAGGGGGTGCCCACGATCATAAACCGAGCGTCCTGATAACAGGCGTAATTCAGCGCATCGAGACCGCGGGCGACAAAGGGATCGTAGACCGTTCCGATGGGGATGACCCGTTTTCCAAACAGCGCATGCGACAGGCCCGCCGCACCCAGCAGAAGGAACAGGTTCATCTCGGCAATGCCCAGTTCGATATGCTGGCCCTTGGGGGTGAATTCCCATTTCGCGGTCGAAGGGATCTTTTCGTTGATAAAGGTGTCGGCCTGTTCGGTGCGAGCAAACAATTTGCGCCGGTTCACCCATGGACCAAGGTTGGTGGTGCCGGTCACATCGGGGGACATGGTGACGATCCGCGCGGCCAGATCACTGTCACCTTTGGACAGGTCATCAAGGATCTTCCCAAAGGCCATCTGTGTCGAAATCTCGCGGTCAGAGGCCAGATCAATCGCCGGAACCGGCAGTTTGTCATCGGTATAGCGGCGGCGACCCTTGGCAAAGAACGGTGCTTTGTCGAGGAAGGCTTGCAGCGCAGCGGGGTCTTGGACAGTGGCGAATTTTTCCCATTCGTCGCCTTCGGCCACGCCCATGTGTTTTTGCCATTCCGCCATCTGGGTTTTGTTCATCAGGCCGCCGTGGTTGTCCTTGTGACCGGCGATGGGCGTGCCCCAGCCCTTGACGGTATAGGCCAGAAAACATGTGGGGCGGTCATGGTCGATGGCGGCAAAGGTTTCGGCCATGGTCTGCACGCAGTTGCCGCCGAGGTTTTCCATCAGATCGGCGAGTTCATCGTCCGAACGGGCGTCGATCAGCGCGGTCACATCGCCTTGATCGCCAAGCGCCTCCATCAGCCGTTCGCGCCAGACCGCGCCGCCCATAAAGGTGAGCGCGGAATAAAGCTGGTTCGGGCAATTGTCGATCCAGTCGCGCAGTTTGTCGCCGCCCGGTTCCTTGAACGCGGCCCGTTGCAAAGCGCCGTATTTGACCTTGACCACGTCCCAGCCGAAGGCGTCAAAGATCTGTTCGATGCGTTTGAACAGCCCCTCGCGCACCACACCGTCCAGCGACTGGCGGTTGTAGTCGATGATCCACCATGTGTTGCGCAAATCGTTTTTCCAGCCCTCTTGCAGGGCCTCGTAAACATTGCCCTCGTCCAGTTCCGCATCGCCCACCAGCGCGACCATCCGGCCAAGTGGCAGACCATCCCCCCAATCCTTGGCGGTGATGTAGTCCTGCACCAGCGAAGCAAAGGAGGTGATCGCCACACCAAGACCAACAGAACCGGTGGAGAAATCCACATCGTCGATGTCCTTGGTGCGGCTGGGATAGCTTTGCACGCCCTGATAGCCACGGAAGTTTTCCATTTTCTCGCGGGTCTGGTTGCCCATCAAATACTGGATTGCGTGGAAAATGGGTGAGGCATGGGGTTTGACCGCCACCCGGTCTTCAGGGCGCAGGGCGCTGTAGTAAAGGGCGGTCATGATGGAGACCATGGAGGCGGAGGAGGCCTGATGCCCGCCAACCTTGATCCCGTCCGTTTTGGGGCGGATGTGGTTGGCGTTGTGGATCATCCAATGCGACAGCCACAAGAGCCGCTGTTCGATGGTCTTGAGATGGGTTTGGTCGATCTGTGTCATGGCGGTGCCTTCCTCGGGTGCGGGCAGGAGAATGATAGATCAGTTTTCGATCTGGGTGCTGATAATGTCGCCGGTCAATTGCACAGGGTTCAGGATCGTCTGCGCATTGGGGCTATGGGCCACGGACTTGCGGTGCAATTCGGCAAATTCTTCGGCCGTGGCATCGCCAGTGGCGTGGATCTGGTAACGGATTTCTGGGAAGCCAACGGTGCTGTTGGTTGCCAGCCCCATGAACCCGCGCAGATCCAGCGTGGCGTCAAAATCAATGCGCACCGATTCTAGCTGAATGCCCTCGGCAGTGGCCCCCGCGATAAAGCTGACCATCATGCAAGAGCCCAGACCCGACAGCAGCAGCTCTTGCGGGTTGGGGCCGTGGTTGTTGCCCATCAATTGGCGCGGTTCATCTGATGTCCAGCTGAACGAGCGGCTGACCTGATGCGGGCCCACTTTCATCGGTTTGGTTTCGCTGATGGCACGGGTTCCGCTTTGCCATTTTACCTCAAGACCATAATCCATGATCGCCTCTTCGGGGGCGGCGGCGACTTCGTTTACAAATTCGCTAAGGGCGGCGGTGGGGATGGCGTTACGCATGTGCGGTGTCCTTTGCTGGATAAATGGCGGTGAGGGCCTGATCGAAATCTGCGATCAGGTCGGCGGCGTCTTCGATCCCGACCGAAAGGCGCACGCAGCCCGGATCAATACCGATGTCAGCCCGTTGCCGCGCGGTGAATGTCGCCTGCGAGGTGTTGAATGGCAGGCTGATCAGGCTTTCCACACCGCCAAGGCTGGTGGCTTGTTTCGGGATCTTCAGGGCATCAACCAGGCGCAGCGCGGCCTTGTCGCCCCCTTCGATGAAAAAGGTGACATTGCCGGTCCCGTTTTTCAGCAGGCGACTGGCGGTGTCATAATCAGGGTGGCTGGGCAGGAAGGGGTAGAACACCTTTTGCACACGCGGATGGCTTTCGAGGAATTCGGCCAGCGCCAGCGCGCTTTCTTCGTGCGCACGCATCCGCACGGCAAGGGTCTTGAGCCCGCGTTCCAGCAAGAAACAGGCATGTGGGTCCAACGATCCGCCATAGTTGAGCAATCGAGGCCAGATCATATCCATCAGTTTGCGTGGTCCAGCGGCGACACCGGCGATCAGATCGCTGTGCCCGTTGAGGTATTTTGAGGCCGAATGGATCACCACATCGACCCCATGATCCAGCGTGCGCATCGCCGCAGGCGGGGCAAAGGTGGCATCGACCACCAGCCGGACATTGCGGCGTTTGGCAATCTCGGCCAGGCGCGGGATGTCGATCACTTTGAGCAGCGGATTGGTGATCGCCTCGAAATACAGCATCTGGGTGTTGGGTTGGATCGCGGCTTCGATGGCGTCAAAATCGTAGGAATCCACCATTGTGCAGGACATGCCCAGCGTCGGGAACTCTTGGTTAAAAAGGTTGAACGTGCCGCCATAAAGATCGCTTGAGGCGACCACATGTGCGCCCTTGTCCATCAGCGCCAGAACGGTGCTGGTGATCGCGGCCATGCCAGAGCTGAAAACGATGGCAGATTCGGCGCCCTCAAGCGCAGCGAGCTTTTCCTGAACCGCCCATTGGGACGGGTTGCCATAGCGCGAGTAGATGAACCGGTCGCGGGCAAAGCCGTCCTCGACAGAACGGTACTGGCCCTCGTTCAGAACAAAGGTCGATGCCTGATAAATCGGCGTGCCCACGGCACCGGTGCGCGGGTCGTCATGGGTGCCGGCATGTACAGCAGTGGTGGAAAGGCCGGCGCCGGGTGCGGGATGCGCGGCGAGAAACGGACCCGATGTTCGGGCGCGGTTCAGGTCATTGAGCCATCCCCCCTTGGTCGAAGCAGGCGGCAGGCTGGCGTCATCGCCAAGGATCTTGGGATTGGTCATAGGTCTATTCCGATTTTGTTGGGAAAAATGGGCGCAGGAACTCCCCTGCCTGCGCCCAGTTGCTGCCTTTGGGAGGTCAGGCAGCCTGCATGTTATGTGCGCCAAGCGCCGCATGCAGATCGTTTATCAGGTCCGCCGCCCCTTCGAGGCCAACAGACAGGCGCACCAGCCCTTCGGCGATGCCATGTTCGGCACGTTCCTCGGGGGTGTAGGTCGAATGGGTCATGCTGGCGGGATGCTGGATCAGGCTTTCGGCATCGCCGAGGCTGACCGCCCGCTGGATCAGGGTCAGCCGGTTCATCAGGGCAATGCCGCCCGCCTTGCCGCCCTTGACCTCAAAGGGGATCATGCCGCCGAAATTGGCCATCTGGCGTCGGGCCAGATCACGCTGGGCAAAGCTGTCGAGGCCGGGATAGCTCACGCTGAGCACGGCGGGATGGGCCTCAAGCGCCTGCGCCACTTCTGCGGCGGTTTTGCAGTGCCGTTCCATGCGCAATTCAAGCGTCTTGATCCCGCGCAGCAGCAGCATCGCGGTCATCGGTGACATCACAGCGCCGGTCATGTCTTTCAGTCCCACAAGGCGGATCCGGGTGATGTCCTCAAGACTGCCGACGATCAGACCCGCCACAACATCGCCATGGCCGCTGAGGAACTTCGTCGCCGAATGCACAACGATATCCGCCCCATGTTCGAGCGGTCGGGTGATCACCGGCGTGGCATAGGTGTTGTCGACCACCACCTTGGCCCCGGTGCGACGGGCGATCTGTGAAATCGCCGCAATATCCACCAAACGGTTGTTGGGGTTCGCGGGTGTCTCAAAATACACGATCTTGGTTTTTTCGCTGATCGCATGGGTCAGGTTGTCGGGGTTGGTCATATCCACCAGCGTCACCTTGACGCCAAAGCGGGGCAAACCGTGGGTCATGAAGGCAAAGGTGCAGCCATAGAGCGTTTTGTCGATGATTACCTCATCACCGGCCTCAAGAAACGACCAAAGGGTCGAGGTGATCGCGCCCATTCCGGAGGCGGTGCAAAGACCCGCTTCGCCGCCCTCAAGATTGGCGATCCGCTGTTCGAGATGATCCAGTGTCGGGTTGGAGATGCGCGAATAGAAATGCCCCTCCTTTTCCCCCGCAAACATCGCCCCGCCGGATTCGGCCGTGTCAAAGGTGAAGGTGGAGGTCATGTAGATCGGCGGGTTCAACGCCCCCTGATGGGATTGCGGATCATAGCCGTGGTGAATGGCGCGAGTGGAAAAATCATAGTCAGTGGAACGCATCGCTGTCTCCTCGATTCTGAAGGCATTATCAGCTAGGATCAGAGGTCATTAGTTGCTATGTTGTGCTGTGATTTCATGAATGTTGGAATAAAATGCCAAAACTCGACGCGATTGATCGAAAAATAATCCGTGCGCTGCAAGCCAACGGACGGATGACCAACCTTGACCTTGCTGCCGCGGTTAACCTGTCGCCATCGCCTTGTCTGCGGCGGCTGCGCCTGCTGGAGCAAAGCGGCGCGATCACCGGCTATAGCGTGGATGTGGACGCGCAGGCCTACGGGCTGCCGGTGACGGTGATGGTGCGGATCACGCTGGACAAACACACCAAGGATGTTGTGGGCCATTTCGAAGATCAGATGAAGCGCATTCCCGAGGTGCTCGAATGCATGGTGATGACCGGCCTGTCAGATTACCTGCTGCGGGTCGTGGTGAGCGATCTGGAAGGCTACGAACGGTTTGTGCGCGAACGCCTGCACCCGATTGGCGGGATCGGGTCAATCGACACCAGTTTTGTCTACGGGGTGGTGAAGCGGACACATGTGTATCCTGAGGTGGGATAGGTGTTTGGGGAATTTGTTTACATAATGTGAATTACGGGATTTTCGATACACAAAGGGGCACATTCTAAACTGGGTTGCGAAATTTCCCCTATCTTGCTGGAAAGCAAGGAGAATGAAAGATGGCACATAGAGAGCTTAACCTACGTGAACGACGCGCGATAGAAGATATGTTGAACGCCAAGATCGCTGTGCGTGAGATTGCAGCAGAGATCGACAGGCATGTTTCCACGGTGTATCGCGAGATCAAACGCAATCACTATGACGACAAAGAACTTCCAGAATTGAACGAATACTACGGCATGGTTGCGCAACGTGCAGCATCTCAAAGACGTGCGCGCCGTCGCAAGCTCGTGCGTCTCGCCGGACTGCGCAAAGCTGTGATCAAGCAGCTTAAAGAAGGTTGGTCGCCTGAACAGATCGCAGGTCGATTGCAGTTTGAAGGCCAATCCGTGCGCGTGAGCCACGAGACCATCTACGCCTATGTTTACGGCCCGGATGGTCGTTCCAAACAATTGGCGCGGCACCTTCCGAGTCGCCGCAAGAACCGCAGGTCGCGATACGCAAGAAGACCCAGAGGTCAGGTATTTCCGCCAGATCGGTCCATTCATCAACGTCCTGAGCACGTGAAAACCCGAGAAACTTTCGGCGAATGGGAGGGTGATCTGATGATCTTCGAGGGCGCTCAGGGCAAGATGAACGTCGCCTCACTGGTTGAGCGCAAGACCCGTTTTGCTGTCTTGTTCCGCAACAACGACCGTAGTTCGACCCACTTCATAAACAAGCTGATGGGTGTGATGGAACCCCTCCCCCAAACCGCGCGCCGGTCGATCACCTTTGATCGTGGCTTTGAGTTCCGGGAGTGGCGCAAGCTTAAGCCAGGGATCGGAACGGAGGCTTGGTTTTGTGATCCACAGGCGCCATGGCAAAAGGGTTCTGTCGAAAACCTAAACAAGCGAGCACGGCGCTATCTTCCACGCGATGCGCCCGTGGCCGCGCTCACAAATCGAGATATGAAGTCGATTTGCGAGCGCTTGAACGGCACCCCCAGAAAGTGCCTGGGCTGGCGGACGCCGACTGAGGTGTTCAGGGAAGAACTGATGAAACTGAGATAGCGGAAACCGTCGCAACGACCCTTGAGAGTCCAAAGGCCACCCTCGTGACGCTGCGTAAATCTGGCCGGTTCTGGGCCTTGATATAAGCTGAAAACCTTACCGTAACAGGCCTTGCCTTGGTCCTGCGAAAAAAATGCGGAACTTAGTTCCGTTATGCGGTATTGGCAGATCCCTCTTAACTGCCTAACCTTCGGGCAACAGAGTCGCACCTCCGGGGAGGGAAGTGCGCACATCTGCAATGGGAGGACAACATGCAGACCACAAGGTTGCTGCCATGACTGCGATGACACCAGAAGCGGCGGTGCATCACGTCATTACAACAGATCCAGTTTTTGAAGTTGGGCTGGCAGAGGTGCGCGGCGTCACGTTCCGCGCGTTCAAGAACATTCCCGGCACTGTGCCTGCGTTGATGGCGGCAGGGCATGCGCGGCATGGCGATGGCGCCTGGGACTATCTGGCCTATTGCGACGAGACCCTTACCTATGACCAGTTCTGCGCCGCCGTGCATCGGCAGGCGGATGCGCTGATCCAGCAATTGGGCGTGAAGCAGGGCGACCGGGTGGCCATTGCCATGCGCAATTATCCCGAGCTGTTGATCATGACTTTGGCGATCTCCTCCATCGGGGCGGTGGTCGTGTTTGTGAACGCATGGTGGACCACCGAGGAGCTGGATTACGCCCTGCGCGACAGTGCAGCCAAGGTGATCTTTGCCGATGGCCCGCGGCTTGAGCGGATGTTGCCATTGCAAAAAGAACTGGGGCTGACACTGGTTGGCGTGCGCGACGGTGAAGGCAAGGGCGATCACAGTTTTGCCGATCTGGACGCCGCCGCCACAACCAGCGCCGCGCCACAGGTTGCCATTGATACGGACGACGATTTTGCCGTTATGTATTCCTCCGGCACAACCGGCCATCCCAAGGGCGTGGTGCAAACCCACCGCAGCGCGGTGAACGCGGTCTTTAGTTGGCTGATGCAGTCGGTTGTGGCGCCGCTGATCGACCCGCCCGCGCCAGATGCACCTCCGCCGCCGCGCCCTTCGGCGCTGGTGGTGACGCCGCTGTTTCATGTGACCGCCACGCATCCGCTGTTTTTGCTGAGCCTGCCTGCGGGGGCCAAGATCACGATGATGCACAAATGGGATGCGGCCGAGGCCGTGCGCCTGATCCGCGACAATGACATCACCCGCTTTCTCGGGGTACCCACGCAATCGGCGGAACTGATGATCGCCGCCCGCGAAATGGGCGAGGCCCTGCCAACGCTGGATTATATCGGATCGGGCGGGGCCAAACGGCCCGCTGCGCAGGTCTCGCAACTGGTCGAAGCCTTTCCAAACGCAGGCGTGGCAACCGGATGGGGCATGACCGAGACCAATGCCTTGGGCATCGGCATGATCGGGGAGGACTACGCCGCCCGCCCCGAAAGCGCTGGGAAGTTGCATCCGCCCGTACAAGAGCTGCGGTTTCTCGATGACGACGGCAACGATGTGCCGGTGGGACAAATGGGCGAGATCACGGTCAAAAGCCCGGCCAACATGCGCTGTTACCTGAACAAACCAGAGGCCACCGCCGAGGTGCTTCAGGATGGCTGGCTGCGCACCGGTGATCTGGGCACGATTGACGCCGATGGCTATGTCACCATTCACGACCGCAAAAAAAATATCATCATCCGGGGGGGCGAAAACATTGCCTGTCTGGATGTTGAGGGCGCGCTGCACCGCCATCCCGATGTGCTGGAGGCCGCCGCGTTTTCCGTGCCTGATGACCGTTTGGGAGAGACCGTCGGCGCTGCTGTGCAACTGCGCAATGGTGCCAGCCTGTCCCATGCGGATATGGCGGCGTTTCTGGACGGGCATCTCGCCAAATTTAAGATACCCACGCATCTTTGGGCACAGCGCGACGTGCTGACCCGTGGTGCGACTGACAAAATTGACCGGCGCGCGATCCGTGCGGCCTGTCTGGACAACCAAGAGGCCAAGATATGATGACCCCGACCGAAGACCAAATCGGCAGCTATATCGCCGCATCCGGCAAAGCGGCGTGGGAGGTGCCGGGCCTGCCCGCCGATACCCCCCTGCGCCCGATCAAGACTGTTGGCATTATCGGCGCCGGCACCATGGGCGGCGGCATCGCGATGAATTTTGCCACCGCCGGTTTTCAGGTCAGGATTGTTGAAACCACGCAAGAGGCGCTGGACCGCGGCCTTGCGGTGGTGCGCGGCAATTATCAGCGCAGTTCCGACAAGGGCCGCTTTCCCCAGGACGAGGTCGAGGCGCGGATGGCGCGGTTTGACGGGCGTCTGGCGATTGCCGATCTGGCCGATTGCGACCTGATCATCGAAGCGGTGTTTGAAAACATGGAGCTGAAGCGCAAGATCTTTACCGAACTGGACGCGGTGATGAAGCCCGGTGCGATCCTGGCCACCAACACCTCGGCGTTGGACATCAACGAGATTGCCAGCATGACCAAGCGCCCCGAAGACGTGATCGGGCTGCACTTTTTCTCCCCCGCCAATGTGATGAAACTGCTGGAGATTGTCCGCGCCAGACACACCGCCGATGACGTGGTTGCCACCTGTATGGCGCTGGCCAAAGACATCAACAAGATTGCCACGCTGGTCGGGGTCTGCCCCGGATTTGTCGGCAACCGGATTTTGTTCGCCCGCCAAATTCAGGCCAACAAATTGGTTTATCAGGGCGTGATGCCATGGGATGTGGATGCGGCGCTGAACCAGTTCGGTTTCAAGATGGGACCGTTCCAGATGTCTGATCTGGCGGGGCTGGATATCGGGTGGTCCAAGGGGGCCAAGACCGACAATCCGATCCGCGACGCCCTGTGCGAGCTGGACCGGCGCGGGCAAAAGACCAAGGCGGGCTTTTATGACTATGACGAAAACCGCCGACCGATCCCTTCGGATGTGACGGCGGGCATCATCCGCGACATCACCGGCGCGGAGCCGTCCAAGATGAGCGCCGATGAAATCATCGAGATCTGCATCTACCCGATGATCAACGAAGCGGTGAAAATCCTTGAGGAGAACAAGGCGCAGCGGCCCTCTGATGTAGATGTGGTCTGGCTCAACGGCTATGGCTGGCCCGCCGACAAGGGCGGCCCGATGTTCTATGGCGATATGGTCGGCGCACAGGCGGTGCTGGACCGGATGGAAACGCTGGGTGCCGAAGATGCCGCATTTGCACCGGCGGACACCCTGCGCAAACTGGCCGCAGAGGGCGGAAAATTCACTGAAATAGACACTGGGGGGCTCAAGGTATGAGTTACGAATTCATCAAGACCGAGAAACAGGGGCATATTCTGATTGTCACTATGAACCGCCCTGATGTCTACAACGCGGTGCATGTGGATATGCACAACGAGATGGCCGATTGCTGGGACGCTTTTGCCGCAGATCAGGATCTCTGGGTTGCGGTTCTGACTGGCGCGGGGGACAAGGCGTTTTCTGCGGGCAACGATCTTAAGGCCACGGCGGCGGGCGGCTCCAAGAAAGAGATGACACCATCAGGCTTTGCCGGCCTGTCCGCGCGTTTCGATCTGGAAAAACCGATCATCGCCGCCGTCAACGGTTTTGCCATGGGCGGCGGCTTTGAAACCGCGCTGAGCTGCGACATTATTCTGGCCTCCGAGAACGCCAAGTTTGCCTTGCCTGAAGTGAAAGTCGGCTTTTTCGCCGCCGCCTCCGGTGTGCAGCGCCTGTCGCGCTATATCGGCCGTTTGGCCGCGCAGGAGTTGATGTACACCGGCCGGACCATCAGTGCGGCGGAAGCCCTCGAATTGGGCTGCGTCAACGCGGTGCATCCCCATGACGAGCTGATGGAAAAAGCCATGGAAAAAGCCGAACAGCTTTGTTCTGTCTCGCCCTCTGCGGTCAAGGCGACGAAACGGGTGCTCAACGATATGTACGCCCGCGACGGCATGCAGCAAAGCATTGGTTATTCCCGCGAAGTGATCGCCGATCTGTCCAAAACCGAAGATTTCAAAGAAGGCGTGAACGCCTTTGTCGAGAAACGCGCACCCCAATGGGTGAACAAGTAAACCACGCCAAGGAGGCACAATATGTCCGATAGCAATTCGCCACTCAGCCTGAACAATCTGGAAATGTCTGACAAGGCCAAGCCACTGCTGAACGCCGTGATCAAACACATCCGCGAAAACGTCGATCCGATTTCCGAAGAGTTCCACCGCCTTGCCGACAGCAACGAAAACCGCTGGTCCTATCACCCGCGCCAGACCGAGCTGATGGAAGGGGCCAAGCAAAAGGCCCGTGAAAGCGGTCTTTGGAACTTTTTCCTGCCGAATGCCGAAACCGGAGAAGGCCTGTCCAACCTCGATTACGCCTATATCGCCGCCGAGTTGGGTAAAAACCCGCTGGCATCCGAGACACTCAACTGTTCCGCGCCGGACACCGGCAATATGGAAGTGCTGGAACGGGTCGGCACCCAGCAACAGAAAGACACCTGGCTCAAGCCCCTGCTGGCCGGTGAAATCCGCTCTGCCTTTGCGATGACAGAGCCGGACGTGGCCTCTTCGGATGCCAAGAACATCTCGACCTCCGCTGTGCTGGAAAACGGCGAATGGGTGATCAACGGTGAGAAGTATTACATCTCCGGCGCCGGTGATCCGCGCTGCAAGATCATGATCGTGATGGTCAAAACCTCCCCCGATGCCGAAGCGTTCCGCCAGCAAAGCCAGATCCTTGTGCCGATGGACACCCCTGGCGTCGAGATCCTTGGCCCGATGCATGTCTTTGGCCATGACGACGCGCCGCACGGGCATATGCACATCAAGTTCACCAATGTGCGTGTGCCGGAGGAAAACATGCTTTGGGGCGAAGGGCGCGGCTTTGAAATCAGCCAGGTCCGCCTTGGACCGGGCCGTATCCACCACTGCATGCGCTCCATCGGGCAGGCCGAAAAGGCGCTGGATCTGATGATCGAACGCGGGCTGAGCCGTGTGGCCTTTGGCAAAAAGATTGTCGATCTGGGCAAGAACATGGAAACCATTTCCCGCGCCAAGATCGAGATTGAATCGATGCGTCTGCTGGTGCTGAAAGCCGCCAAGGCGATGGATGTGCTGGGTAACAAGGAGGCCCGCATCTGGGTGTCGATGATCAAGGCCAAAGTGCCGGAGCAAGTTTGCGATATCATTGATCAGGCGATGCAGGTGCATGGTGCCACCGGCATCAGCCAATGGTCGCCCCTGTCCGGCATGTATGCCCAGCAGCGAACCCTGCGTTATGCGGACGGCCCCGATGAGGTGCACCACCATGTAATCGCCCGCCATGAGGTGAAAACCTACCAGGACAGCAATTCGCGCCAGACCGCCGCCAAGGCCCATACCGAGGCACGCGGTTCTGCGGGGTTCATGGGATGAGCGATCTGTTTGATCTGACGGGAAAGGTCGCGCTGCTTACCGGCGCGTCCAAAGGCATGGGGCTGGCGATGGCCACGGCCCTTGCCGATCACGGCGCAACCGTGGTGATTTCCGCCCGCAAGCAAGAACAGCTGGACGAAGCGGCGGCGGGCATCAATGCCCGCGGCAAGGGCAAGGCGATCGCAGTGGCCTGCAACGTAGGCTATAAGGAACAGTTGCAGGCGCTGGTCGATCAAACCCATGAAAAGGCGGGCAAGATCGACGTTGTGATCGGCAATGCCGGGGTGAACCCCTATTACGGCAAGACATCGGAAATTCCCGATGACGCTTATGACAAGACCATGAATGCCAACGTCAAATCCAACCTCTGGCTGGCCCAGATGGTCGCGCCCGACATGGTCGAAAAGGGCGCGGGATCCATGGCGTTCACCTCCTCCATCGGGGCGTTCAAACCATCGGTGATGCTGGGCACCTATGGCATGTCGAAACTGGCGCTGATCGGTCTGTGCCGGAACTTGGCAGCAGAGTTCGGGCCCAAGGGTCTGCGCTTTAACGCGATTTGCCCCGGCCTTGTGAAAACCGAATTCGCCCGCGAGCTTTGGGACAATCCAGAGGTCGAAAAGCGTATCAAGGATGAAATACCCCTGCGCCGTCTGGGCGAACCGGAAGATTTTGCCGGGCTTGCGGTCTTTCTTGCCTCCGATGCCAGCAAATACATGACCGGTCAGGCGCTGACGGTCTGTGGCGGCTCTAACATGTGGACCTGAGATCATGGATGTAAAAGACAAAATCTGTGTTGTGACCGGCGCGGCCAGCGGCATTGGCCGGGCGCTCTGTGTGGCGTTCAAAGATGCGGGCGCGGCGGAGGTGGTCTGTGTGGACCGCAATGGCGAAGGCGCGGCGGAAACCGCAGAAATGGTGGGCGGCGCGGCCTATACCGTGGATGTGGCCCGCGAGGATCAGATCAAGGATATGATCGACAGCGTAGAGCGGGACATTGGCCCGATTGATCTGTTCTGGTCAAACGCCGGTATCGCCGTGGGCGGCGGGATGGACACCCCCAATGACGAATGGCAGCGGGTTTGGGACGTCAACGTGATGTCCCATGTCTGGGCCGCACGGCACCTGGTGCCGTTGATGGCGGCGCGCGGCGGGGGTTATCTGCTCAACACCGCATCGGCGGCAGGTCTGCTCAACCAGATCGGATCGGCCTCTTACGGTGTGACCAAACACGCCGCTGTTGGCCTTGCCGAATGGATCGCGATGACCCATGGCGATGAAGGTATCAAGGTGTCCGTGCTGTGCCCCCAAGCGGTGCGCACCGAAATGACCCGCGGCCACGAGGACCACGTCGCGGCGATTAACGGTATGATGGAGCCCGAGCCGGTGGCGCAGATCTGTTTGCAGGCGATCAAGGACGAGACCTTCCTGATCCTGCCGCATCCCGAAGTGCGCGAGTACATGAAGAACAAGACCGACGATTATGACCGTTGGATCGGCGGTATGCGCAAGCTGAACCGCAAGTTTGGGGAACTGTCCTAGCGCTGAGGGCATCGTCTTCGCTAGAGAGCGGCACATTTGAATGAAAGGACAAGTAATGATCGGCTATGTAACCCTCGGCGTTAAAGACATGAGCCGCGCCAAGACATTTTATGGGGATCTGCTTGCCGACAAGGGTGCCAAGATCGTGATGGATCAGGGGCGTCTGGCCTTTGTCAGCGCCGGACGCGGACAACCCATGCTGGCGATTTGCGAGCCATACGACAAAAACGATCCGGTCCCCGGCAATGGCACCATGGTCGCCCTGACCGCGGACAGCAAAGAACAGGTCGATCAGCTGCACCAAAAGGCACTGGACCTCGGCGCGACTTGCGACGGACCTCCCGGCCAGCGCATCCCCGACCGGTTCTATGGGGCCTATGTGCGTGACCCGGACGGCAACAAGCTGTGCTTTTTCGTCTTTGGCTGATCTCCAGCCCCATATCGGCCCGCATGTGACGCTCGATAACCCTGCCTTTGTGCATGGCACTGCGCAGCTATACGGCAAGGTCACCATCGGGCCGGGCGCATCTGTCTGGCCCTATGTGGTGACCCGCGCCGAAATGCACGAGATCATCGTCGGCGCACGCAGCAATATTCAAGACCACGTGATGATCCATGTTGGCACGGCGACGGGAACAATCGTGGGCGAGGATTGCTCGATCACCCACCGCGCGGTCTTGCATGGTTGCGAGATTGGCGACCGGGTGTTGATCGGCATTGGCGCGACGATCATGGACGGAGCCAAGATTGGCAGCAATTCCATTGTTGCGGGTCATTCCATCGTCACCGAAGGGTCGGAATTTCCCGACAATTCAATCATCGCGGGCAGCCCGGCAAAGCTGGTCAAAACCCGCGACAACAGCGCGGCAAATCTGATGAACGCCAGGTTCTATCATCTGAACGCGCTGAACTATGCCAAGGGGATTGATCGTTTGTCGCCTGAGGATCTCAAAGCCCTGCAATCCTGAGGCCAGACATAGAAAAAGGCGTCAGGAGCTTGGACCGAAGTCCGCACCAAGCAGCCGAAACTGCCATCCTGACGCCTTCCTAAACAGAGCTTCCCGAAGGTCCCCCTATTCAAATGCTCGGGCTCTATGAGCCGTTGCAAGCGGGATCAATCCTTGCGGATCGTCCCCCCAACCGGCAGCTGTCAAAGACCGCTACCAGACACGCAATGGCTTTTTCACCGACTTCCCGAACCGCTCAAAAGACCGTTTCGTTTCGCCCAGCGTTCCGTTGCTATCAACACGGGGTTCGGTTTGGTTTGACCCTCTCCTTGCCCGCTCCAACCTCGAAAGACCTTCGCGTCCCGCTTGGGGTCTTGCGACCCTTCGCGTTAACTAAAGATTGGCACCCAACCCCTGAGTCGCGCAAACAAAAAATCAGGCATTTGCGCAATTTCTTGGGGATAACCTATTGGAATAACTTGTGTATTTCCTGTGAGGAAGTGGGTTTTGATCCCTATTCCCAAAGGCTTGGCACCTTGGGGATAACTTCGCCAATTATTTGCGTTTTATGGGTCGCATCAGGCCTTCCTGGGCCACGCTGGCCACCAATTGCCCGTTCTGGCTATAGATTGCGCCACGGTTAAACCCTCGTGCGCCGCCTGTCCATGGGGCATCTAGATCATAAAGATGCCAGTCGGAAAATTCGATCGGCGCATGAAACCACATGGCGTGATCCAGGCTTGCGGTCATCACATTGCCCTTGAACCAGGTCAGCCCATGCGGGCGCAGGGACGATCCCAAAAGGTTCATGTCAGAAGCATAGGCCAGCAGGCAATGTTGCATCTGCGGTGACTGCCCCTTGGCGGCCTCCATCCGGAACCAAAGCTGGTTCACGTCGCTCTCCACCTCCGGGTCGAACATATCGCGCGGTGCCACCTCGCGCAGTTCGATCGGACGCTCTCGCAGGAACTCTTCGCGGTATTTCTCCGGGATGCGATCCACGTAGGCTTCGCGGGTCTCGGCGCGTGAGGGCCAATCCTCGGGCTTCCCAACCTCGCGCATCGGGTGCTGATAATCCCAGCCCTCTTCCTGTACATGAAACGAGGCCGAGAGGTTGAAAATCTGTTTGCCATGCTGGATCGCCACAACACGGCGGGTCGTGAAACTGCCGCCATCGCGGGCGCGATCCACCTGGTAGATCACCGGAATGCTCGGATCACCGGGGCGAATGAAATAGGCATGCAAGGAATGGCAAAGCCGGTCCTCCACCGTGCGATAGGCCGCCATCAATGCTTGCGCGATCACCTGCCCGCCAAAGATCCGCGTCGTCGTCTCGCCGCCCGATCCAAGGCCGCGAAACATATCGACCTCAAGCTGTTCGATGTCCAAAAGCTCAAGCAGTTTGTCGGCAACGGATGTCATGGGCTGGCCTCAGGCGTTGGCCCGTGCGTTGGCATAGGCGATAAAGAAATCAAAGCTGTCCGGATTGGCCATGGAATCGCGGTTCACGACCGTTGCCGGATCACCGCCAAGCAACAGCTTTTTGACCGGAACCTCAAGCTTTTTACCGGACAGGGTGCGCGGCACCTCTTTGACCTCGACAATCTCGTTGGGCACAAACCGCGCCGAGACCTGCGCCCGGATCGCGGCGTTGATCTTGTCTTTGAGCGCATCGTCCACCGCGCCGCCCTGCGCCGGCACCACAAACAGCGGCATAAAGCTGTCTTTGCCCAGAAACTCCAGATCGACCACCAGTGAATCCAGCACCTCTTCCAGCCCTTCAACCGCCTGATAGATCTCGGCGCTGCCAAGGCGCAGGCCCTTGCGGTTGATCGTGGCGTCCGAGCGGCCATAGATCACACTGGCCCCGCCTTCATCAATGGAAATCCAGTCCCCGTGCCGCCAAATGCCGGGATAGGTGTCATAATAGCTTTCGAACAGGCGGCTGCCGTCCTCGTCCCCCCAGAAGAACAGCGGCATGGACGGCAAAGGTTCGGTGCAAACCAGTTCGCCCACTTCGCCGACCAGTTCATTGCCGAGCGGATCGAACGCCCGTACCGCATTGCCAAGGGCGCGGCATTGCATTTCACCGGCCCTGACCGGCATGCCCGGATGGCCCACCACAAACGCCCCCGCCAGATCGGTGCCGCCCGACAGCGGCGCAAGCCAGACGTCGGATTTCACATCGCTGTAGATCCAGTCATAAGTGTCGCTCGACAGCGGCGATCCGGTTGAGCCAAGCGAGCGCAGCGCGGTCAGGTCAACCGCCTCACGCGGGATCAAAGCGGCCTTCATACATGTGCTGAAATAGGCCGCCCCCGCCCCGAAAAACGTCAGGCCCTCATCGGCGACAAAGCGCCAGATCACTCCCATATCGGGATGGTTCGGTGCCCCGTCAAACAGCGCCACGCGCGCCCCCTGCCCAAGCGCCATCCACTGCGAATTCCACATGATCCAGCCCGACGACGTCAGCCAGCAATAGCGGTCCTTGGGCGAGATATCCTTGTGCAGGGACTGCTTTGCCGCCTCCAGGATCACTCCACCATGGCCATGCACAATCGGCTTGGGGTTGCCCGTGGTGCCGGAGGAATAGACAATCCATAGCGGGTGATCAAAGGCCACATGGGTGCTGGCATATGCGCCGGTGCCATGGATCAAATCATCCCATGCCACATGGCCGCCCGGAAGATCCCCCGCCACGGCAACGGTCACAAAATGATCCACCGACGGCAGCGCCGCATTGATCTGCGCCAGAACATCGCGGCGGTCCGTCATCTTGCCCGCATGCATATAACCGTCCTGCGCGATCAGAACCTTGGGTTCGATCTGGGTAAACCGGTCCAGGATCGCAACATGGCCCATATCCGGCGCACAAAGTGACCAGACCGCGCCAAGGCTTGCCGTCGCGAGAAAGGCAATCAGCGCCACCTCGGTATTGGGCAGGATGGCAACAACACGGTCGCCCTTTTCCACGCCCATACCGCGCAGATGATCGGCGACAGAGGCAACCTGATCGCGCAATGCGCCCCAAGTCAGTTCACTGCGCCCAAAGGTTTCCGACTGCACAACCAGCGCAATCTCATCGGGCCGTTCATCGGCATGTTTGAGGATCTGATCGGCATAGTTCAGCCGTGCACCGGGGCACCATTCTGCGCCCGGCATCTGCCGTTTGGCGATAAAGGTCTCGGGCTCTTGACTGGCGCGCACGTCAAAGAAATCCCAGATCGCGGACCAGAACCCGTCAAGATCCTCAATGCTCCAACGCCACATGGCGTTGTAGTCCTCAAACGTCAGGCCGCGGTTGTCCTGCACCCAGCGTTCAAACTGCGCCATGGTCGAGGCCGCTGCACGTTCCGGGCTTGGGGTCCAAAGGGTCTTGGCGGTCACATCAATGCTCCATGTACCAACGCCTTAAGCTGCGGACGGGCGGGATAGGAACTGCTGGGCGACAACTGGGTAAAGAACACCACGCTCAACTCCTCTACCGGATCAATCCAGAAAAAGGTCGAGGCCATGCCCCCCCAGCTGAAATCGCCCACCGATCCGGGGCTGCGGGCGCGGCCCGGCTCCAGCACCACCGCACCCCCAATGCCAAAGCCCATGCCCTCCATCGGCTGCTCGGCAAAGCTTTGCGGACCCATGGAGGCGATATCCCCCGGCAAATGGTTGCGCATCATGAAGGCCAGCGTTTTGGGCGACAAAAGCCCCCGCCCGCCTGTGCGCAGCATCTCGGCAAATTTCATATAGTCATCAATCGTGCCCACCAGACCGCCGCCGCCCGAATGCATGGAGGCGCTGAGGAATGGCGATTTATCCGCATGATCCACTTGCCGCAGCGGATCGCCACCCGTCTTGGCCGCGTTCAGCGCAAAACTGTCACCGGCCAATGGCGTATACAGCGCGGCAAACCTCTCCACTGCATGAGGCGGCACGGAAAAGCGGGTTTCGTGCATGCCCAAAGGTTCAAGAATTTCCTCTGTCAGGAACTGATCCAGCGTTTTGCCCGACACCACTTCGATCACCCGGCCCAGCACATCAATGCCCACCGAATATTCCCAGCGGCTGCCCGGACGGAACGCCAGCGGCAGCGCGGCGACGCGGTCGGTCATCGCGGCCAGCGATCCCTGATCAGGCTTGAACAACAGATCCTCGGCGTCCATCGCCCGCGCCAGAATGCCGGGGTTGAACGGATAGCTGAGGCCCGACGTATGGGTCGCCAATTGATGCAGGGTCGGCGGGGCGCAGGGTTCGGTTTGCGAAATATCCGCCGCATCCGGTATCAGGCAGCGCATGTCGGCAAAGGCGGGGATGAACTCTGACACCGGCGCATCAAGGTGAAACAATCCCCGCTCCGCCAGCATCATCAGCGCCACCGAGGTGACCGGCTTGGTCATCGAATAGATCCGCGCCACGGTGTCGCGCTCGAACGGCAGGCCTGCCGCCATGTCGCGCATCCCGCAGCTGTGAAAATATTGTTCCGCGCCGCCCTTCGCGATCAAGACCGAACAGCCCGCAAAACGGTTCCTGTCCAGATATGACTGCATCCACGCCCCGATCCGGGTCAGCCTGCCTGCGTCAAATCTGCTCATCTTTGGATCCGTTCCGGGGTGGTTTAGACTTCCAACCATTCTTTGCGCACATCGTCACGTGCACGCAACTCTGCCGGTGTGCCTTCGAACACGACCTGCCCGTGACCCATGACATAGACGCGGTGCGCAATGTCCATGGCGATGGCCAGCTTCTGTTCCACCAGAAGGGTCGAAATTCCGCGATTGGCGATCTCTTGCAGCACCTCGGCCACCTTCATCGTCATCTGCGGCGACAGGCCCTCTGTCGGCTCGTCAATCATCACGAACTCAGGATCACCCATCAGCGTGCGGCACATGGTCAACATCTGCTGTTCACCGCCCGACAACACCGATGCCTCAACATCCGCGCGTTCGTTCAGGTTCGAGAACATGTCGAACATGTTTTGCATCGACCAGCGGCCCTCGCCATCCCTCTGCCCCGGCTTCAGGCCAAGAATCAGGTTTTGACGGGTCGTCAGACCGGGGAAAATATCGCGGTTCTCCGGCACATATCCGATGCCCATATTGGCAATTTCAAAGGCTTTCTTGCCCGCGATCTCCTGGCCCTTGAACTTGACAGAACCTTTGGGTTCAACCTCGCCCATCACCGCCTTGCAGGTGGTGGACCGGCCCACGCCATTGCGCCCCAAAAGTGCGACAATCTCGCCTTCCTGCACGTTCATGTTCACACCCTGAAGGATGTGCGACTTGCCATAATAGGCATGCATATCTGTGATTTCGATCATCAGTGTTCTGCCTCCAATGCGGCACCCAGATAGGCCTCTTGCACCTTGGGATCTGCGCGGACGTCTTCGGGTTTGCCCGTCGCAATGATTTCGCCGTAAACCAGCACGCTGATCCGATCAGCAAGGCCAAAAACCACGCCCATATCATGTTCCACCATGATCAGGGTTTTGCCTTCGGTGACCTTCATGATCAGGTCGGTGATATAATCGGTTTCCGAATGGCTCATCCCGGCGGTGGGTTCATCCAGCATGATCACATCCGCGCCACCCGCGATGGTGATCCCGATCTCCAGCGCTCGCTGTTCGGCATAAGACAGGGTGCCTGCCGGCAGGTTGCGCCGTTCCGACAGATTGATCTGCTCAAGGATCGCCTCGGCCCCCTCGGTCAGGGCGCGGCTGCGGTTCACCAGGTTCCAGAAGGAATACTTGTACCCCTGCGACCACAGCAAGGCGCAGCGCACGTTCTCGAACACCGTCATCTTTGGAAAGATATTGGTGATCTGGAAAGACCGCGACAGACCTTTGCGATTGATCTGATAGGGTTCCAGCCCCGCCAGATCCTCGCCGTGCAGTTTGACCGTGCCCGCCGATGGCGGAAACCGTGCCGTGATCAGGTTGAAAAGCGTCGATTTGCCCGCACCGTTTGGGCCGATGATCGCATGGCGTTCGGCCTTGCCAATCGACAGATCAATCCCGCGGATGATTTCAGCCTTGCCAAAGCTTTTCTTTAGCCCGGTCAGTTCAAGTGCTGCTGTGCTCATGACGCACCTCCTGCCGTATTGGCCTCGTCCCATGCTTCTTTCATTGCCGGTGCGGTGGCCCGCGCCACCCCAAGACCCACAGCTGCGACAACCCCCGCGATCAGCCAAGGCAAGATCGTATGGCTGTCAAAGGTGGTCCAGAACAGGGTCATCTCATTGTCACCCTTCGCCCCGTGCCGGAAATGGAAGGTCATTTCGATCAACGCACAAACCCCGAGGATGCCAATCGCGCCCGGCACCAATGTCTTGATATAAGGCACAATCAATCCGCTGGCCTTGCCCAGCCTCATGGCGGGCACATGCATCATCATCAGGCCGGCCAGACCGCCGGGGAAGAACATCACCGTCGCCAGGAACAGCCCGCCGACATAAATCGCCCAGAGATCCGTTTGCAGGCTCAGCACCGTTTGCAGCAGGGTAAAGGCGATTGCCCCGATGATCGGCCCAAAGAAGAACCCGACACCGCCCAGGAATGTCACCAGCAGGATCACACCCGAAGAGGCCGCGTTAAGGTTTTCCTCGGTCAGGATCTCATAGCTGATCGCAAAGAGCCCGCCTGCGATACCGCAGAAAAAACCCGACGCGCAGAAGCTGTAGAAACGCACCCAGCGTGCGGAATAACCAAGGAACTGCGCCCGCTCTGGGTTGTCGCGCACCGCGTTGGCCATCCGGCCCACTGGGGTGCGCGAGAACAGATACATCAGCGCCGCAGACAGCATGAGCCAGAAGGAGATCAGATAATAGACTTCGATCTGCTTGAGGAACTCGACCCCGAAAAACGGCAAACCATAGGTCCGGTCGCCCGAGATACCTTCTTCGCCGCCAAAGAAGGCCACGATGATCACGGAACAGGCCGCAATCAATTCGCCCACCCCAAGCGAGATCATCGCAAAACGCGTGCCCGCGCCGGAGGTCGAGAACGACCCGATGATCATCGCAAAACCCATGCCGAACAGACCGCCGAACAGCGGGAGCAGTGGCAGTGGGAAGGCAAGGCCAAAGTCCTCGATATAGTTCATAAGGTGCATGCAGAAGAACCCGCCAAGGCCCATGTAAACCGCATGGCCAAAGGACAGCATGCCCCCCTGCCCCAGCAGCATGTTATAGGCCAGGGCAAAAACCACCGTGATCCACATCTGGTTCATGATCGTCAGCGCCGAATTGGACGTGAAGATATAGGGCATCACCAACAATGCGATGGCCGCCACAATCCATGGACCAAGGGTCAGTGTCATCGAACCGGCCCGCATCCGCTGGGCTGGTTTGCTTGGATCTGTCGTCAGCTGATCGCTCATGATTCACGCTTTCCGAATAGGCCCGCAGGGCGGAAAATCAGGATCAGCACCATCAGGATGTAGGGCAGGATATCTGCAATCTGTGGGCTGGTGACGGTCCAAAGGTCGCGGAACATGTTGTCACTCAGGTTTTCGGGTGTGGCGATGCCGATCCCGTTCAGGATATCCGACATCGCGATGTTGTAGGATTTGGCAAAGGTGGTGATCCAGCCGATCAACAGCGAGGCCACAAGCGCGCCCCAAAGCGATCCGAGACCGCCAATCACGATCGTCACAAACACGATAGAGCCAAGCACAAAGGCCATGCCCGGAAAGGTGCCGAGAACCGGCCCGGCAATCACACCGGCCACACCGGCCAATGCCGTGCCAACGCCAAAGACACCCATAAAGATCAGCGGCACATTGTGACCCAGCGCCTCGACCGTACGCGGATAGCTCAGCGCGGCCTGAATGATCATGCCAACCCGTGTCTTTGTCAGAACATAGAGCAGCCCCATGAAGATCCCGACCGAGATGAAGATCATAAAGATTTTGTAGGCCGGGATCGAATTGCCCGCGATGGAGAAGGCGGTGAAATTCAGGATCTCGGGGATGTCATAGGGCATCTGGTTCTTGCCCCAGACAAATTGCACCAGCTCTTCGATCAGCAACGCCAGACCAAAGGTGAAAATCAGTTCGGGCACATGCCCGTATTGGTGGACCCGTCTGAGGCCGTATCTTTCGACACCTGCCCCCATCACACCGACGATAAGCGGTGCAATCAACAGGCCAACCCAAAACCCGAGGGCGAGGCTGATCTGATAGGCGAAATAGGCGCCCAGCATGTAAAAGCTGGCGTGTGCAAAGTTAAGCACGCCCATCATAGAGAAAATAAGCGTCAGGCCGGCGGAAAGCATGAACAACAGCAATCCGGTCACAAGCCCGTCGATCACATTGACGAGGATGAGTTCCATCAGGTCCCCCGAGGGATAGGATATTTATTAGCAATGAATTCCGCACCGCTGTCCTGCAGCGGTGCGGAAAAGAGAAAAAGAACGCTCAGGTCTTAAGGGCGTTTCATCTCGCAGGTCGTTGGGCTGTCCATCGACGCCATGGTCACTGTGGATTCAGTGAAGACACCATATCCAGAGTTGTCATAGTCAAAGTCGATGTTCTCGTTTGTGTGGACGCCAACATGCATATCCTGGATCGCCTGGTGATCCTGTGGACGCATGAAGATCTTGCCGCCCCACATGGAATCGTACTCCATGCCTTCCAGCTGCTTGGCCACGGCAACAACGTCGTCCGCTGTGCCAGCCTCTTCAATGGCCTGCGCCAACATGCCGATCACGTTGAAGATCCGGCTTTGATCGATGTTGCCATCTGGGTACTTGGCTTCAAACGCCTCGTAGGTCGCGCGGGCCTCTTCGGTGGCAATCGGGTTGATGCCGCCCTGCGAGATCAGGCGAATACGGTCCTTGGCGCTGTCACCAAAGGCCGCTGTCATACCGGAACCGGCTGCATAATAGGTAAAGATCGGGCCGTCATAGCCGTTCTCGATCACCGATTTGCCAAGGCCCAGCATGTCTGCGCCCCAGTTGCCTGTGATGATCGCATCCGCACCGGAGGCGACGATCTTGCGGGCATAGGGGGTGAAGTCTTTCACCTTGCCGATGGGGTGCAATTCGTTGCCGACGATTTCAACATCAGGACGTTTCTCGGCCAGGTTCGCAACAGCAGCGGCTGCAACGGCCTTACCAAAGGAATAGTCCTGACCGATGATATAGACCTTCTTCATGCTCTCATCAGCGGCCATCACATCTGTCAGCGCGTCCATCTTGATGTCGGCGTTGGCGTCGAAACGGAAGTGCCAGAAGTTGCACTTGTCATTGGTCAGCGCCGGATCAACCGCCGCGTAGTTCAGGAACAGAACCCGGCTGTCTGGGTTACGCTTGTTGTGCTTGTCGATCGCTTCGGTCAGCGCGTTCGCCACGCCCGAGCTGTTGCCCTGCGCGATGTAACGGATGCCCTGGTCGATCGCGACCTGAAGCTGGATCAGCGATTCTTTTGGGCTGATCTTGTTATCGAAAGGTACAATCTCGAAATTCTGGCCGCCCAGAACACCGCCCTTTTCGTTGACCATGTGGTCAGCCGCAAATTGGTACTGGTGCAGGCCGTTGGTGCCAGTGCTGGCAAACGGGCCGCTCAGCGGGTCAATAAATGCAATCTTGATGTTGTCAGCAAAGGCCGCTGTGGCCCCGACGATCAACGAAAGTGCGGACACCGCACCCAACTTGGTAATATTTTTCATTTTCATCCTCCCTATGACGACTTTGGCAATATTTTTCATGAGCCCTGAGCCGCTTGGAAAGACTTGCATACCCCCATCCAAAGTCAAGGCTGTTGGCAGGGCGGGCCGGTCCGGATTGGGCAGGGATTTCAAGTCACTGACACCCCTCGCAGGTGATCAACCCGCACCACTGGGCCCCGCAGAAGCATGAAAGCTAATCCTTTGAAAAAAATTATTTTTTCACTGTTTCGCAAAGGGTTTCAGGGCGCGAAACGGCTGTTTGGGGGCGGCAATCGGGTGGAACAAACCCAGAAAAACCGCGCAAAAATGCGCCGTTTGATCACTTTTATTTCGCCTTGGCCGCACAAAGTGACGCTACGGAAAACGGAAGAGATTTAGAATTTGTTCCGCTAAGCGAAACTGTGATCCGTGACCGCTGTTTCGATTCTTGGCGCTCCGGCTCAGCGCCGGACGCTGATTGCCTCGGCCGCCTTGATCAGAAGCGGCGCATAGACGCTTTCCAACTGGCGCTTTTTCACCCGGAACGACGGTCCGCCGACGTTCAGCCCGTATGTCCGCGCACCGGTCAGTGAGAACACCGGCACCGCGATGCCGTTTACGTCACTGCGCCAGCGCCCGTAACCGGTGCAAAACCCCTTGTCGCCAAATTCGGCTTTCGCCTCGGCGAAATGTGTCCGGCCCTCTGCCTCGACCTCCGGATCCTGGCGTCCGGCAATTTCGAAAACCGCCTCGCGTTGATCGTCCTCCATGCCCACAAGGATCGCCCGGCCAATCGCCGAATGAAACACCGGCAACCTTGACCCCACGCGGATCGAAAGGGAGACCCCTTCGGAAGAATTGGCCGTGGCCAGATAGACCACATCCAGCCCGTGCTGTTCGCCCAATGCCACGGTGATATAGGAGTTTGGCCCGCGGCGCAGCGCCTGCATCTCTTGCTTGGCGCGGTCGATGATGTCCATCGAGGCCAACACCCCAAAGCCAAGTTGCAGCACCCCCGCGCCCAGACGGTAGGTGCCGACGCGTTCATCGGCCACCAGATACCCCAGTTCGCACAGCGTATAGGTCAGCCGCGAAATCGTTGCCTTGGGCAGGCCGGTGCGGTCTGAAAAGTCACTGTTGGTCAGCGAGGGTTCATTATCACGATAACACCGCAGAATCTCCAATCCACGGGCCAGAGAGGTCACGAAATTCCTGTCTTTGCTCTCTGCCTGATCTGCGTCCATACCGTGCATCGCCCTACCCCCGCTTCAGCGCATCCAACCCGTGTTGCGCAAATACCGGCACATATTGTCCCAGCTTGATCGCTCTTTCAGGGTTCGACGCATTGCCGTCAATGGCGCGTTTGAGAACCCCCTGGATGATCCCCGCCATGCGGAAGAAACAAAACCCCAGATAATAGCCGAAATGATCAATCCCGTTCAGGCCGCGGCGCTGGCAATAGGCGGCGATAAACTCCTGATCGCTGGGCAGACCAAGCGCGGCGCGATCCAGCCCGCCCATCCCGCGCCCTTCGGTGCCTGTTGGCATCTGCCATTGCATGATCACCCCGGCCAGATCCGCAAAAGGATGGCCAATCGTGGACAGTTCCCAATCCAGCACCGCACGGCACTGGGTGCCAGTGGCATCAAACATCATGTTGTCGATGCGGTAATCGCCATGCACCAATGTGCGCTGCCCGTCATCTTCTGGCCGCTCCGCCACCAGCGCATCCATCAATTGATCCATCGCCGGCACCGTTTCGGTTTCCGAGGCGCGGTACTGCTTGGACCAGCGGCCCACCTGCCGCTCGAAATAATTGCCCTCAGGGCCATAATCGGCCAGCCCGACCGCATCAATATCCACCTGATGCAAGGCCGCCAGCACGCGGTTCATCTCGTCAATGATGGCGCCGCGATCGGCATTGCTAAAGTCCGGCATTGCCGGGTCGGTGATGTTGCGGCCCGCGACCTGCTCCATGATGTAAAACGCCGATCCGATCACATCGTCGTCCTCGCACAGCAGATACATCTTGGCGACTGGCACATCCGTGCCCGCCAGCGCCTTTTGCACCCGGTATTCACGGTCCACCGCATGGGCCGATTTCAACAAGACCCCCGGCGGCTTGCGGCGCAGCACGTAATTGTCCTTGGGAGTGGTCAAAAGGAACGTCGGGTTCGATTGCCCGCCCTGAAACTTCGTCACCCCTGTCAGCCCTTCAAATCCGGGCAGATGCTGTTCCAGATAGGCGCTGACCGCCGCTTGATCGAGTGTTTGTGTGTCCACGCTCATCCCCGTTTCTCTAACTATAGCTCAGCAGTTTTGCGCCCGCCGCAGAGGCAAAATGCGGCGTTGCGTTAAATTCATGCAAGGAAAACATCGGCCCTGAAAACATAAATCGCGTCATGGCGGTGTTCTTGATTTGCAAGTTCAGTTGCATCATCTGCCGCGCAGGCGCGCCAAGGGCCGTGGCTGTCATCTGGCCGATCACCCCGCCGGAACTGACCACCAACACCCGTTTGGCCTTTGTCTTGGTCACAAATTCCCGCGCCGCCTCAACACGCGCGGCAAATTCGGCATAGGTCTCGCTGGCCCCGTCAAAGGTGGCGTCCTGCCATTCAAAAACTGTCTCGCGCAGGGTGCGGAAATGGGTTTTGCGATCACCTTTCACAACATCCGGCACCTGCCCCTTGAACCGCGCGTTCAGCAGATCAGCAAAGTCATATTCGTTCAGCCCGGCATGTTCTTCCGCCGCGCCGCCGTCAAAGCCCATTGAGGTCAAGGTATCCCTCTGCCGCTTTAGCGTGCCGGTGACCAACCGGTCCGGCACCCATCCGCCATCGCGCAGCGTCTCGCCCACTGCCGCCGATTGCTGGTGGCCCAGATCCGACAGCACATCATAGTTGTCCTGCCCAAAGGAGGCCTGTCCGTGGCGGATGACCAGCAGCTCGGCCACTAGGTGAACTCCGCCGCCAGCTTCTGACCCGCCGCCAGATATTCCACTTCCATCCGGTCGACGATATCCCCCGCAGGCCCGACCGATTTGATCGCGCCGATGCCCTGGCCAGAGCCCCAGATGGTTTTCCACGCCTTTGGTTTTTCGCGATCCTGGCCAAAGTTCATCGAAGAGGCATCCGCCGTCGGCAGGTTGTTCGGATCCATGCCCGCCGCCTCAACCGACCCTTTCAGGTAATTGCCCCAAACCCCGGTAAAGAGCGAGGAATAAACGATATCTTCTGCACCAGAGCCGACAATCATATCTTTGTAACCCTGATCGGCATTGGCCTCATCCGTGGCGATAAACGGCGATCCGGTATAGCCAAGATCCGCACCCAGTGCCCGCGCCGCCAGCAGGGCCTCGCCCGTGGCAATGGCACCCGACAGGGCAATCGGCCCGTCAAACCATTCGCGGATTTCCCGCACCAGCGCAAAGGGCGATTGCGCCCCTGCATGCCCGCCCGCGCCCGCCGCCACGGCCACCAAACCATCTGCACCCTTTTCAATCGCCTTGCGGGCAAAGGTGTTGTTGATCACGTCATGCAATACGATCCCGCCGCAGGAATGCGCCGCCTCGTTGACCTCCACCCGCGCGCCCAGAGAGGTGATCCAGATCGGCACTTTATGTTTGGCACAAATCTCCAGATCCCGCTCCAGCCGTCCGTTGGACCGATGCACAATCTGGTTCACCGCATAGGGCGCAGCGGGGCGGTCCGGGTTGGCCTGGTTGTGACGATCCAGTTCCTCGCGGATCCGGGTCAGCCATGTATCAAGCAGCGGATGCTCCCCCTCGCCTTCCCGCGCATTCAGGGCCGGAAAGGATCCGACGATACCGGCCTTGCACTGGGCGATCACCAGTTCGGGCACCGAAATGATAAACAGCGGTGAGGCAATCAGCGGAATGCGCAGCCCTTGCAGAGCCTTGGGCAGATTGGAATCGTCACGCGGCATGGGGGATCCTCCGGCATCGTTCATGTTCACAGTCAAGGGGCGGGAAAATCCGCCCCGCTTGTTGGCAAATCGCATCACAAAGGCGACTGGCAGGGATCGCCAGGCATCACCACTCCAGTTTCAGCCCACGCGCACTGGCAGCGTTCAGAGCATATTTTCGCGTCTGGCTAAAGGCATCGGTCATTTCCACATGGCCCGCCGGATCGGTGATCCGGTCAAACTGCGCCGCGACCGCCTCGGGTGTGTTGTCCTCGTCCATCAGGGTGATGCCCGTACTTTCGTAGACCTGCGTCTGTGAGAAACTGCCGGCCCCCGCGCCAAGGATCACCCGGCTTGGTCCGTCCTCGCTGACCAGATAGAGCAGCCCCGGCGTGATGGTCTCGGGCGCCAGCAGCGCCTGCGCCTCGGCCGGCAGCAGATCTTCGGTCATCCGCGTCGCCGCGGTCGGGGCCAGCGTGTTCACCCGAATATTGTCCCGCGCCCCTTCCAGATGCAGCACATTCATCAGCCCCATCATCGCCGCCTTGGCCGCCCCATAGTTGGACTGCCCAAAGTTGCCATAAAGCCCGGAGGCAGAGGAGGTCAGCACAATACGCCCGTATTTCTGCTCCCGCATGATCGGCCAACAGGCATGGGTTACATTTGCCGATCCGATCAGATGCACATCCACCACCTTGCGGAAATCGGCCATCTCCATCTTGGCAAACGTCTTGTCGCGCAGAATGCCTGCGTTGTTCACCACGATGTCGATGCGGCCCCAAGCGTCCATCGCTTGGGCGACCATATCCTTGACGCCAGCCTCGTCCGACACATCCGTGCCATGGGCCATCGCGGTGCCGCCCATGGCGCGGATCTCGTCCACCACGGTTTCTGCCGCTTCGGAAGAGGCACCGGACCCGTCCCGCGCCACGCCCAGATCGTTGACCACAACCTTGGCGCCCCGTTCCGCCAGACCCAGCGCATGGGACCGGCCCAGACCGGTGCCCGCGCCGGTGACAATCGCAACCCGTCCGTCAAACCTGATCTCGGCCATCAGTGCAGCGCCTGTTCAAAGATGTTCGGCCCGCTCATCACGTTGATGCCGCCGCTGACTGGAATAATTGCGCCGGTGATGTAACTGCCCCCCTGCCCGCAGAGGAACAACATGCAGCCTGCGATATCCTCATCGCGGCCCACACGTTTCAACGGCACATCGTCGCCCACCTTGCTGCGTGTGGTCTCATCTGCCGTGGCAAAGGCCGTCATACGGCTGACAAACGGCCCCGGTGCCAGCGCATTAACGGTCACATGATGCCCGGCCAGTTCCTTGCCCAGAATGCGCGTCATGTGATGCACCGCCGCCTTGGACATGGAATAGGAATAGGCGCCATCGCCCATCTCCCGCTCGCCCATGACAGAGCCGACATTGACCACCCGCGCCGGATCATCCGCCGACGACGAGGCAATCAGCATCGGCAACAGCTTCTGCGTCAGATCGAACATGCCCGCCACGTTGACGTTCATCACCTTTTCCCAGGCATGATGCGGAAACTGGCCCAGGGGCGCCCCCCAGGTGATCCCGGCATTGTTCATCAGGATATGCAGGCTGTCCGTGCGCGATGCCACTTCGGCCACCAGTGCATCAATACCCGCCTCGCTGCCGACATCGCCAACAAAACCGATCGCCTTGCCAGAGGCGCCAAGCGCGTTCAGCTCTTCGGCCACCGCGGCACAGGCACCTTCCTTGCGGCTGGCCAGTAAAACCGTCGCCCCCGCGCGGATCAACCCTTCGGCGGCCATGCGCCCGATGCCGGTCGCGCCCCCTGTCACAAGGGCGGTTTTGCCCTCAAGACCAAACAGACTGTTGATATCCATCCTCAGAATCCTCTCAATGCTGCGACCTGTTCGGCGTGATAGCTGTAATCTCCCAGCCACTCCGCGCCGACCCGCGCCCGTTTCATGTAAAACCCCATGTCAAAGGCATCGGTCATCCCGATCCCACCATGCATCTGCACACCCTCCTGCACGGCAAGCTGCGCCGTGGCGGTCGCCCGCGCCTTGGCCAGTGACACCGCCAACGCGGCGTTTTCGGGATCATGGTCCAGCATCCGCCCCGCATGCAGGATCGCCGAAGACGTCACCTCGATCTCGCACCACAGATGCGCGGCGCGGTGTTGCAACGCCTGAAAGCGGCCGATCTCGATACCAAACTGCTTGCGCTCTTTGAGATAGCCAACGGTCATGCCAAAGGCCCCCGCCGTCAGCCCCGACATTTCCGCCGCCAGCGCCGCCTGTCCCGCCTGAAGCGCCGGGCGAAGCACATCCATGGCCTGATCCACTGTGCCCAGCAGATCCTCGCCCGTTGCTTCGACATCCTCAAAAGTGATCCGCGCCGCATCGCGGTCGTCAATCATATTGCTGGCATCGCGGGTCACGCCGGCCCGGTCTGCGGGAATATCAAACAGGCTCAGCCCGTTGTCTGTCCGCGCCAGAACCAACAGCCGGTCGGCCAATCCGCCATCGACCACGAACTGTTTCTTGCCAGACAGGCGAAAGCCGTTGCCGTCCGCCTTGGCCGTCATTTGCACCGCGTTAGGATCGAATTTGGACCCTTCGTCAACGGCCAGGGCATAGGTCACATCGCCGGTCGCAATCTTGGCCAATGCCGCCTCGGCCCGTGCATCGCTGACCTGCCGCAGCGCGGTTGCGGCAATCACCGCCGTGGACAAAAACGGGCTGACCACCAGGGTTTTGCCCATCTCATGCGCCAGCACATTCGCCGCCGCCGACCCCATGTCAGATCCGCCCGCGCTTTCCGGCACCAGCACCCCGGCCCAGCCCATTTCGGCCATCTTCTTCCACAGCTCCGGATCATGGGTCTTGCCCGCATCGCGCAGATCCCGCAGCGCCTTCACCGGCGCTTCGCTGTCCAGAAACCCACGGGCGCTATCGGCCAACATGGTCTCGTCTTCGGTCATCACTAGTTTTGCCATGTCTCTACCCCGGAAGCCCCAATACACGCCGCGACACAATCGACAGCATTACCTCGCTGGTGCCGCCCTCAATTGAATTGGCCTTGGTCCGCAGCCAGTCACCGGCGCGATTGCCCAATGGTCCGTCCCACTCCAGCGCATCACTGCCGCCCGCGTTCATCAACAACTCGTGCCGCTGTTTGTTCAACTCGGTGCCCATGTATTTCAACATCGCAGAGGCATCACCGGCCCCCTGCCCCGCTTCGGATTGATCCTTGTACCGCTCCAGCGTCAGCCCGATGGCAAGCGCATCAATCTCGCAGCGCATCGCGTCTGCGCGCAAAGTCGCGTCCGTCAGACCTTCTTCGCCCGCGCTTTCCGCCAGTATGGCACCCAGCGCCCGACCACCGCCCGACAGGCCAGCCCCGCCAGCCGAGATCATTTCCCGCTCATGGGTCAGCAAATATTTCGCCACATCCCAACCGCGGTTTTCCTCACCAACGATCTGGTGTTTGGGCACCTTCACATCCGAGAAAAACGTCTCGCAAAACGGCGAAATGCCCGAGATCATCTTGATCGGTCGCGTCTCGACACCCGGATCGTTCATGTCGATCAACAGAAACGAAATGCCCTTGTGTTTGGGCGCGTCCTTATCCGTCCGGATCAGCGCAAAAATCCAGTCGGCCTTGTCCGCATAGGAAGTCCAGATTTTCTGCCCGTTGACCAGCCAATGATCGCCCTGATCCTCGCCCTTGGTCTGGACCGATGCCAGATCGGACCCCGCGCCCGGCTCGGAATAGCCCTGGCACCAGCGGATCTCACCACGGGCAATCGGTGGCAAATAATGCAGCTTTTGTTCATGCGTGCCAAAATGCAGCAGCGCCGGCCCCAGCATCCAGATGCCAAAGCTCTGCAAAGGAGACCGCGCATTGATCCGCGCCATTTCCTCGTGGAACACTTTTTCTTCGTCGCGGTTCAGCCCCGCGCCACCATATTCCACGGGCCATGTTGGCACGGTGTAACCCTTGGCCGCCGCCCGCTCCAACCAGTCTTTTTGCGCAGGCGAGGAAAACGTCCATTGCGTCCCGCCCCAGCAAATCGCATCCTCGGACATGCCCCCGTCCCGCATTTCTTGGGGACAGTTCTCTTCAAGCCAGCCGCGCAGCTCCGCACGAAAGGCTTCAACGGTCTGGTTGCCGCTCATTTTGATTTCCTCCCTCAGGCACAGCGCAAGTCACGCTGCGTCAGTTCCGCATAGCAGAATTGCATTTCGAAATTTGATTGACAAGACGGAACGCTACGTCCCCTACTGACCGAAATTTCGGCAAAGGAGACGCCCCGATGAAAGCAATGCTAAGCAAAGAGGTCGGAGGACCAGAGACGCTGGTTTTGGAGGAATTGCCCACGCCAGAGCCGAAAAAGGGCCAGGTGCGTGTGCGCGTTCACGCCGCCGGATTGAACTTTCCCGATACGCTGATCATCCGCGATATGTACCAGATGAAACCGCCCCGCCCCTTTGCGCCGGGCGGTGAAATCGCCGGAGAGGTCGAGGCGCTTGGCGAGGGGGTCACAGAGGTTGCCGTGGGCGACCGCGTGCTGGCGCTCACCGGTTTTGGCGGCTTCGCCACACATGTTCTGGCCGATGCCAAACAGGTCATCAAAATCCCTGATGCCATGCCCTATGAGGAGGCCGCCTGCCTCATCCTGACTTATGGCACCTCCCATCACGCCCTCAAGGACCGCGCCGCGATCCAGCCCGGCGAATCCCTGTTGATCCTGGGGGCCGCGGGCGGTGTCGGCGCCGCTGCAATTGAACTGGGCAAGGCCGCAGGCGCACGGGTCATCGCCGCCGTATCCTCCGAGGAGAAAGCGCAGTTTTGCCGCGATCTCGGCGCGGATGAAACGTTGATTTACCCCCGCGAGCTGGACCGTGACGGGCAAAAGGAATTCTCCTCCCAGATCAAGAAACTGGCGGGCGGCGAGGGCGTAGATGTGGTCTATGACGCGGTGGGCGGCAATTATGCAGAACCGGCCGTGCGCGCGCTCGCGTGGAAGGGCCGCTATCTGGTCGTCGGCTTCCCCGCTGGCATTCCCAAGATCCCGCTGAACCTGACCCTGCTCAAAGGGTGCCAGATTGTCGGCGTGTTCTGGGGCGCTTCCACTTTGAGGGAGCCGCAAGGCCATGCCGAGAACATGTCGGACCTGTTCAGAATGTATGCGGATGGCCAGATCAAGCCGCGCATTTCGGCCCGCTTTCCACTGGAAAACGCCGACGAGGCGCTTGAGTTGATGCAGGATCGCAAGGTTCTGGGCAAAGTTGTCGTGACTGTCGCCTAGACCCTGAATGGCGGTGCAGTCTCACATATCATGCGCTGGGTTGCGCCCTCACAGGTGGGCGCAATCATTGAACCCGCGCACGATCATCTCCTCGCCATGCACCACTAGCCTTGAGATGGATCCATTGGCCGCGCCACTGAACGAAAAGGCCCGCGCACCCGTGGCCAGCGCCAGCGCCGCGCCAACAACCCCGCCATGCACAACCACCGCAACCAGCTCATCTGCATGGGCCGCCGCAATCCGCAAAAGCCCGCGCCGCACCCGCGTCTGGAATTCTGCCGTGGTCTCTGCGCCGGGCAGTTCGCCCCATTCATGCCGGTCCCGCGCCCGCAGAATGGCCGGATCGCCTTCTGCCGCACGAAACCGGAATTCGCCGCCGTCCCAATCGCCCAGAAACACCTCCCGCAAATCGGCCTCGACCCGTGGCCTCAGGCCCAGATGGGCCGCCAAGGGGGCCGCGGTCTGATGGGTCCGCTGCATCGTCGTCACATAAATCGCGTCAATAGGATGATCGCGCAGCCGTGCCGCCACCGCTTTGGCCTGCGCATGGCCTTCGGGCCGCAACGCCGGATCGCCTTGCCCGCCCACCATCGGAAAATTCTGACCGCGCACTGCCGCTTGTGTCTCGCCGTGCCGGATCAAAATCAGGTCCGCTGCGCCTTTGGGCGGCGTGAACCGGTGTTGTCGCATCTCGTTACTCATAAATCCCCCGCTGACCTCAGCGCAGCTTAACCGCAAGGACAAACCCATGACAAACCGACAAATCGTGATCGCCGAACTGCCCACAGATGCCCTTGGCCCGGAACATTTCACCATGACAGAAACCACCGTGCCCGAACCCGGCGCCGGCGAGGTGCAGTTGCGGGTGATCCTCATGTCTATCGACGCCGCCAACCGGTCCTGGATGAAGGGTGCGACCTACCGCGCCGCCGTACAAAAGGGCGATGCCATGCCCACCTACGCGATCTGCGAGGTGATGCAGTCCAACAGCCCGAAACTCGCCCCCGGTGACATCGTCGCGGCAGAGGCGACATGGTCCGACGTGATTACCATGCCTGCGCATAAAGTGATGAAAATGCCCAAGGTAGAGACACTTTCCCACCTGATGTCGGTCTATGGCATCGCTGGCAAAACCGCCTATCACGGGTTGATGTCCATCGGCCAACCTGTTGCGGGCGAAACCGTGCTGGTCTCTGCCGCCGCCGGGTCTGTCGGCGGCTATGTCGGCCAGATTGCCAAAGCGCTTGGCTGCCGCGTTGTCGGTATTGCGGGCGGGCCTGAAAAATGCGCTTGGGTCACTGACCATCTGGGCTTTGATGCCTGCCTTGATTATCGCGCTCCGGGGTTCTTCAAGGCGTTGCGCGGCGCCTGCCCTGATGGCGTGGATGTCTATTTCGACAATGTCGGCGGCAGCGTGCTTGAAATGGCGCTGAACGTGATGAACGAACGCGGGCGGGTGATCTGCTGTGGCGCGATCAGCCAGTATGACACCGAAAACCCCACCGGCCCGCGCAATCTGCCCGGTGTTGTGGTGGTCAAACGGCTCAAGATGGAGGGATTCATCGTGATGGACTTTGCCCACAACGATGCCAAATGTCTGCGCGCGATGCAGCATTGGGTCGGCACCGGCCAGATCAAGGTGCCCGAGGACATCGTTGATGGTCTTGAGAACGCGCCGCAGGCTTTGATTGGTTTGTTGGCCGGTGACAACAAGGGCAAGCGCATGGTGCGCGTGTCCGCCGATCCATCATAAGGGAAGCGAAAATGTCCGCATTAGAGACTGCTTTTTCAAATGCCGAAGCCCAACTCGGGACCGAAGTGGGCGTGTCAAACTGGATCACGGTAGACCAGCCGATGATTGACCAGTTTGCCAAAACCACCTTTGACACTCAATGGATTCACGTTGATCCCGAACGCGCGGCGGCAGAGACGCCTTTTGGCGGCACCATCGCCCATGGCTTCCTCACGCTCTCGCTCGCCAGCCGCTTTGCCTATGATTGTTTTCCCATGCTGTCCGGTCAGGTGATGGGCATCAATTACGGCATGAACAAGCTGCGGTTTCTGATGCCAGTGCGTGCCGGGGCGCGGTTGCGCGGGCGGTTCACGCTTCAGAAAGTCACCAAGCGCAGCGCGACAGACCTGTTGCGTGAAAACCTGCTGACCATTGAGATCGAGGGCGAAAAGACCCCTGCCCTTGTGGCAGAATGGCTGGGTCTGGCGATTTTCGAGGATTGATCAGCGCCAGTCGAAAAACTTTGGCCCCGCCTGGGCCAACATCTTTTCCGCCATTTCACGCCCCGCCTTTGCGCCGTCCTCGATAGGACAGCGCAGGGCGTCACTGATCGCCTCCGACCCGTCCGGGCGCAACACTTCACCGCGCAGGAACAACCCGCCGCCGTTCAGTTCCGCCAATCCGGCAATCGGGGTTTCGCATGACCCGTCCAGCGCCGCCAAAAAGGCCCGCTCTGCTGCCAAACGCTGGCCCGTTGGTCCGTCATGGATTGCCGCCAGCATATCGGCGACCCGTGTGTCATTTTGCCGCCGCTCGATCCCGATCGCGCCCTGCGCCACGGCGGGCAGCATCAGCTCGGTCTCAATTGCGGTCTTTGGCACATCGGTCATATTCAACCGGTTCAACCCCGCCATTGCAAGAAACGTCGCTTCTGCCACACCTTGATCCAGCTTCATCAGCCGGGTTTGCAGATTGCCGCGAAATTCCACCACCTCCAGATCAGGCCGCCGCAGCTTGAGCTGGGCCTTGCGCCGCAGGCTTGAGGTGCCAACCACCGTGCCCGCGGGCAGATCTTCCAGCGCCTTTGCCCGCGGCGAGATAAACGCATCGCGCACGTCTTCACGGGGCAAATATGTCTCTAACACAAGGCCATCAGGCTGATAGGTCGGCATATCCTTCATCGAATGCACCGCAATATCAATGCGCCCTGCCGCCAGATCTTCTTCGATCTCGCGGGTGAACAACCCTTTGCCGCCGATCTCTTTCAAGGGCCGGTCAATGATCTTGTCCCCGGTGGTTTTGATCACCACGATCGTGAAAGCCTCGAACGGCAGGTCAAACGCCTTGGCCAGCCGCTCGCGGGTTTCATGCGCCTGCGCAAGCGCCAGCGGCGATCCGCGTGTGCCAATGTTCAACGGGTTCTGCGGGGAAGGAAGATCATATGTCATGGCGCTTTCGTACCCCTGTACACTCAGGCTGACAACTGTTGTATGTGGCGACGCGAAAAAGCATGATGCAGCAGACGACAAAGCCGGAAAGATCCCCATGACACAGACCAAAACAATCCTGCGCGCATTGGCGGGCGAAACACTGCCCACGCCGCCGATCTGGATGATGCGCCAGGCAGGCCGTTATCTGCCGGAATACAAGGCGACGCGGGCACAGGCCGGTGATTTCCTGTCGCTTTGCTATAATCCCGAACTCGCGGCTGAAGTGACGTTGCAACCGATCCGCCGCTATGGCTTTGATGCGGCGATCCTCTTTGCCGATATCCTGTTGGTGCCTCAGGCACTGGGTGCCGATCTGTGGTTTGTCACCGGCGAAGGGCCGCGCCTGTCCACCATCACCACCGAGGCAGAGCTGAACGCGCTCAAACCGCTGGATGACATTCACGAGACCCTGAACCCCATCTATGAGACCGTGAAAATCCTCTCCCAAGAGCTTCCCAAAGAAACAACGCTGATTGGCTTTGCCGGTGCGCCCTGGACCGTTGCTACCTATATGATCGCCGGACGCGGCACCCCGGATCAGGGGCCAGCCCATGCGCTCAAGGCCGAAAACCGCGCCGTATTTGACGGCTTGCTGGACCGCATCACAGAGGCAACCATTCATTACCTTTCTGCCCAGATCGCGGCGGGCGCCGAGGTGGTCAAACTTTTCGACAGCTGGGCCGGATCGTTGCAAGGTGCTGATTTTGAAAATTATTCGCTCAAGCCGATGCAAAAAATCACCCGGGCACTCAAGGAAAAACACCCGCAAACGCCCATCATCGCCTTTCCGCGCGGTGCGGGCGAACGCTACACCGGCGCCCATGCCGCGATTGGCGCCGATTGTATCGCACTCGACGATGGGGTGAGCGCCGCTTGGGCCGCGGAAAATGTGCAAACCGCCGGATGTGTGCAGGGCAACCTTGCCTCTCGGCATATGGTGACGGGCGGCGATGATCTGATCCGCGAAACCCGCCAGATCGTCGATGCACTGTCAGGTGGGCCGCATATCTTCAACCTCGGTCATGGCATCACGCCGGACGCCGATCCCGCCAATGTGCAACTGATGATCGACACTGTGCGGGGCGGCTGACGCCCTGCATGGGGCTCAGGCGCCCATCTTGTCCCAAAATTCGACGATGGCCTCGAAATTGATCGCGGACATCCAGCCGTAGCGCACAAAATCGTCGCGCTGGTGGGTTTCTTTCAACTGCGACAGGAACAACCGCTTGTCCGCATCCTGCTGCGTTGGAGTCGGTGCCGCTGCCAGAGCCCGCACTTTTTCCAGCTTGGCCGCCCGCGCCGCATCCAACCAGGGGCTGGATGTCAATGGCGCGGCTGCCATGATGGCCGAAGATCAGTTCGCGGCATGGTATCGTGACATGGACAAGCACTCAGGTTGAAATAAGGGTAAGCCCCAGCGGATGGGGCTTACCTCAGTTTCAATGCCAGCGGGCGATATTGCCTGACCGTTGCTGACAACGCCTTAGAGGGCTTGCACGAAAACAAAAACTCAATCTTAACGAGAAAACTCTCTGAGTTAAGGAATATATCTCCCATTCAAGGCGTAGTCTAATCGACACCGGCATGTATGGACATCAACATCTGCCCTTTCGAGTGCACTTTGAAAAGACCAAGATATGACTGAATATATTGATAGACCGTCCGCATATATCGACGGTGAGCTAACCGAACCGGAGCTTCGAAGTCTCGAAGCGGAACTTGAGATCGACCCGGCGCTGCGCGCGGCGCTTGAAGAGCTGCAAATGGCAAATGACACAGCCGTACAGGCCTTCGAAGAGATGCTGAGCGAACCGGTTCCACCATCGCTTGTTGCGGCTATCCAATCTTATCAGCCACCGGCTGCGTCCAATCTAAACCGTGCGCCGACGACGGCTTGGTTGATCGGGATTGCGGCGTCCCTGCTGGTCGCGCTTTTTTTGGGGTATGGTATGGGCGTATCGACTTCGCAGTCACTCGTCGCGTCCAGTGGCGGATGGCTTGAAGATATAGCCGACTACCATGCTGTCTACGAAGGTCAAAAGCGCCATCTGGTAGAAGTTCCGGCGTCTGAATCCGATCACATCGAAACCTGGCTGGGCAAAACTGTTGGCGTTGCATTCAAAACGCCGGACCTCAGTGAAAAGGGTCTCACCTATCGGGGTGCGCGGCTTCTTGCGGCGGCCGGAAAACCGGTCGCGCAATTGATCTATACTGATGTCAGTGGTGGTGTCATTGCCCTGTGCATGATTGCCGCAAACAAACCGGATCAGCCGGATCTCGCGAACAGGTTGATCAACGGCTACCAGATGACAAGCTGGCACAGCAACAAGGCAGGATATGTCGTTGTCGCCCCTGTCGGTCAGAAAGACATCGAAGGCATTGCAAAAAGCGTTCAACGACAGGTTTGACCCTTGAACCATGGCTATGAGAATGCTGCTTGAGCCGGTGTCACCCACTCGTTACAGCATGAGCCATGCGACATTCAGGATTAATTATCGCCGCCGCGACTCTGGCATATGGCGGTGTGCTGATAAACACGATGCCCATCTGGCTGGTTCGGCTTGCGGCCAAGACAGAGGCAAGTGAGACTCTGCCGGGTGTTCTGGCCATGGTCGTGCTGATCGCGACTGCGGCTGGCTGTGCGATGAGGCAGCTGGGATTTCAAACTGGCAAGTGCAATGTGCTGGCTTCCTTGGCTCTGGTCACTTTGTCCATGTCTGCCGAATTGTTTGAATTTATCCCACAGCACATTCTGCTGTTTTCTGGTGGCGGTTTCGGTCTTGCACTTGGCTATTTACTGCACAAAACGCTGTCCATAATGTACCAAGCCGACGATACAGCGCGCCGCTTGGCCGAAGCGATTTCAGTCGGTGTGTTGATGTCTGCTGTGGTCTTGCTGGTGGATGCTGTCTTCGGGCGTGGTATTTTGCCGATCCTCGCTGGTCTGAGCATCCTTTCCGTATTGCTGAACCTGTTCCCGGACCAATCTCAAAAGTTAGAGCCGATCGATTTACGCGCTGATAGTCCGCCCTGGTGGCACCTCAGTTATCTTGCGTTCTTTTTGGGGATGGGCGCCTATTGGGCTTTTCTTGAGTCTTACGCCGAACATATCGGGTTAGGCAGTATCAGTGGTTGGCTCTTTGCTGGTCTCGTGACATCAGCGATGGGGTCTGCACTGGCGTCACGGCTGCGGCCTGCCACGCATCAGCGCATGCTGGTATTAAGCCTACTTGCCGCCGCGATAAGTGGTGGTGTCACCTATCTTGCCACGGTTCCGTCGGTGGTCGGTCTTTCAGTATGTGCCAACGGATTTTTCCTCTTTGTATTCTTCCCACTTTATCTAAGTGCAGGCCGCGCGGATGGCGTTGGGTCACGATTGGCTGTTTATCTTGCAGGATTTGCGCTCGGTGGTGGATTGGGCGCGCTGGCCGTCTCGTTTGGGGGCTTCACCGCCTTGGCCCTTACCGTAGCTTTGTCAGGGTTCATTGCCGTACCGGCTGCACTTCGTTCACAGGCGCCTCAGGTTGTCTGATCTCGATACCCGCCTGCCGCCAGGCTGCGATTGCCCGGTCCCTGAGTTCTGCATAGCAAGGCAGATCAAGTTCCTCATGGGCCTGTGTTTCAAAGTCCGGATACAGGTCGCGCATGATCGCCACCTCTGACCGCGCCTGATCCAAGTTTCCCAACTCAGCATGAAACCATGCAAGATGGGCGTGAAACCAGAAAAAACCGGGCGTTGGAAACCGGCTGATCTCCAGCAGTGCGCTTTCAACGTCACCAACCCGTGCCATGCGCCAGCAGTGGGCAAAATGATACCAGCCCGGGTGATTGGGACTAAGCGCGATAGCGCGGTCCAGCAGTGCAATTGCGCGCGCCTCTTCACCCAGAAAAGCAAAGCAATGTCCCAGCTCGGCCAGAACATCGGCGTGCCCGTCATTCAGACTTAGCGCTCTTTCGGCGGCATCATGGAAACCGGCCACGTCGCCCTGATAAAACCGGATTGTGGCAAGCGCGGTCTGTGCGAATGCGTCGGCTGGGTCTGCCTTGACTGCGTTGCGTGCGGCGGCATGTGCCTCGCCCAGTGCATCAACTCCTGGGCGCTGGTTGATGTGAAACCGGTGTTCTTCCAACAAAACAGTCGCATAGCACGCCCAGCCAAGCGACGCACCCGCATCCCGTTCAAGCGCCTTGGGGAAGGCATCGCGAAGGAAGGCGTGAAGTTCAGGTGTGTAGGTTCGGTAGAATTCATGGAACCGCGCGATCAGTTCACAGATCTCCCAAGTGCTTGCATCCCCGCGCCGTGTCTTGCGGTCGATGTGGTCAGCAACTGTACCATAACGGCTGGCAACGCGACCCACGATCAATCGAGCAATTTCATCCTGAATGTCGATCAAGTCCGCAAGGTCATCATTCCGGTCGAACTGATCAGTTAACAAGATCTCTCCGGTATCTGTTGCACTCACTTGGACTGTGACACGGATCCGCGGTGACGACTTGCGTATGCTTCCTTCCACGAAGTAGTCAACGCCGAATTCCCGCAGCAAAGCGTCGGGTTGTAAGCCGCGTTCAGCCATCTGGCTGGTGGTGCGACGCGAAAACACAAACAATTCGCGAAAATGCGACAGGTTGACAATAACCTGTTCGGTCAGCCCGTCTGCGACAAAGGCATCCGCCGCGTCTGATCCCAACATCTGAAAGGGAAAGACCGCGATCGTAGGGCGATTGTTGCGATGTGCATCAACCATTTTTGCTGGAGTTCTTGGCTGCTCTTCGCCAGCATCTGGTAAGATGTCAGCGACAAAGCGAAACCCATGACCATGGATGGTCTTGATCGTGTGCTGCTCCCGGCCTGTGTCCCCAACTGCAAGGCGGGTTTCCTTGATCGCGGTCGAAAGGCTGGCATCCGAAATGATCCGGTCGCCCCAGACTGCCCTGACCAGTTCGTCTTTGGGCATCACCCTGTGTCGGTTATCGACCAAGGCTTGCAACATGCGCATGGTCTGCGGCGTGAGAGCATGGGCTGAATTGTCCCGCTCAATCCGGGCAAGATCAGGGTCAAACGCGCAATTGTTAAATTTTAAAACCATAGATCCCGGGCATCCCATTGGCCGATGTGTCCTTGTATAAAGGCGTTCCCCCAAGAATTCTCAACAAAACTCAGGAAATTCTCAGAGTTTCTTCCAGATCTTCAGTCCCGAACTTTCTAAACCTCGGGACAGATGAGCTGCCCTCGTGGGGTAAGAGTTGAAAGGGATAAGACGTGAAATACAGAAATGCACTGCCACAACTGCATGGAAAAAAAATGATGGCCGATGGCGGGCTGGAAACGGTTCTGGTCTTTAAAGAAGGCATTGACCTGCCTCTTTTTGCAGCTTTTAAGGCGCTGGAAACAGAGGCGGGTGTCGCCGCCATCACACGTTATTTTGATCAGATGGCCCAAATCGCCGTAGAGACCGGCCGCGGCTTTATCATGGACACACCGACCTGGCGTGCGAGTTCAAAATGGGGCGCCGAACTTGGCCTTTCGACGACCGAGTTGAAAAAAATCCACCGCGAGGCCATCGACAGTTTCGTTAAGTTGCGGGAAAAATTCGAAACACCTCAAAGCCCTTTTGTTATCAATGGATTGGTTGGCCCTCATGGTGATGGTTATGCGCCAGAAACAGAACTTTCCGTTAAAGAAGCACAGAATTACTATGCCGAGCAGGTAGGTTGGTTCAACGAAATGGGTGCCGATATGGTAACGGGTATGACCATCACCTCCATTTCCGAAGGTATTGGTATTGTCAAAGCCGCGCAGGCGGTGAGCATCCCCTCTGTCGTGTCCTTCACAGTTGAAACCGACGGCAGTTTGCCATCTGGCGAAGGATTGGCCGAAGCCATCTATGCCGTCGACCGCGCCACAGATGGGGCCGCCGCATACTTTATGATCAACTGTGCCCACCCGGAACATTTTCTCGACGTGATTGGTGGGAATGGTGACTGGTTGGAGCGTATCTGGGGACTACGCGCCAATGCTTCCCGTCTGTCCCATGCCGAGTTGGATGAGGCCGAGGAATTGGACGATGGCGATCCGTTGGAATTGGGCCAACTGTATCGGCGCGTCTCGGATCTGTTGCCCAATCTGACTGTCGTTGGGGGCTGCTGCGGCACCGATCACCGCCACATCAAAGAAATCTGCGCTGCGTTGGACGCAGACTGACCCCATATCGCAAATCTGTCCGAGATGATCCGGAAAATATGTTCTGTGCGGCCGTGCGGGTCGCGCAGATCGCGCAAGGCCGTGCCAGCGCAATAAACGACATCTAGCCCAATGAGGCGAAATCCATGAGTGTCGAAACCCTGAAAGTCGAACTGGTGCGATTGTTGCCCAATCTTCGCAGATACGCCTTGTCCTTGACCAAGAACCCTTCTGATGCCGATGAATTGGTGCAGGATACCTGCTTTCGGGCCCTATCGCGCGTGGATCAATGGAAGCCCGATCAGCCGCTTTCTGGCTGGTTGTTCCGGATCCTGCACAACGCTTGGATTTCTGAAACGCGCAAGCGCAAGGTGCGTATCGGTCAAGGAAACGTTGACGCCGAGGGCACAACGGAGCTTTTGACCCGCACCACCGGCGAGAACCATGCAATGGCATCCAATCTGTACACGGAGATTGCGGCACTACCTCCACAGCTCTCCACCACTCTGCTTCTCGTGACGGTAGAAGGATATTCCTACAAGGAGGCTGCGGATGTTCTGAACGTTCCTGTGGGTACTGTGATGAGCCGGATCAGTCGTGCACGCGCGCATCTTATCAAGAAACTGGGTTCACTCTGAAACGTCATCATCCTTCTGGGGCATATGGCACGCGTATCGGTTCCTGGCCTCAGCAGTAATCGCCTGTTGCTCAAGAATGGATCCGATCTGAGCAACGAAACCTGCATGCACGACTGCAGAAGACATGGATTTGATCAAGACAGGTATTTTGCCGACGGAGTTTGGACTCCGCGGCCGATCTTGTTTCCCTGGTGCGGACCTTGCTTTCCATCTCGCGACTGTATTTCTCAGCCGGGTGTTGTCACCTTTTGGTCGGAGTATTTCGTCCAACACGACGCCATGCTGATCAACCGTGCGCCAAAGCCAATACTTGCGACCAGAGATCTTCACATCCACTTCATCGAGATGACAAACATCGCCAAGACGGTCCTGATTTAGTCGCAAGTTTCGAGCAATCACCGGTCCAAACTTGATCGCCCAACGCCGAACAGTCTCCAAAGAAACGTCAATCTCCCGGGCAATCAGCATCCCTTCAACTTCGCGAAGGCTTAAATTGAATCGAATAGAAAGCCAAACCGCGTGAGCAATGATCGGAGGAGGAAATCGGTGACGCTTGTAGCTGATGGAGGATAAATCCATCGATGTCGCCTATTCCCAAATCCCGACGGGAGCAGCCGACTGAGCGTTAACGGGACAAAACCTGTTTATGCCCTGCGGCAGGGCCTCGGTCTCAAAATCATTACCAAAGCCGGGCTGTAGCCTTCCTGTGGACCGGCGGGCGATGCCTGCCAAAGCCCGTGGCGTGCTTGACCGTTCTTGAAGACGAGACCCTTTCTGGCCAGCCGGACAGTTCACAGGTGAGCGGGTCTAAAGAGGTCGAGGAAAAAGAAATCTCAATTTCGTTAAAATCTTCTCAGGCAATGGGGAATTTTTTGCCGGGGCGACGCGTCTTCCTAGCACAAGTTCACCAAACAACCTGAAAGGCACTACAATGAAACAACTTATTTCCATATTGGCCCTTTGCGCGACAGCCACCGCATCCCATGCAGCCTCAACCGAGAATGGTTTGCGCTTCAATGGACTGCAACTGAATGGTTTCACCCTGAATGGCCTGGCCTCCAATGTGATCACATTCAACGGTGTATCTTCAAACGTCATTACCATTAACGGCGTGTCTTCCAATGTGATCACGATCAATGGAACACAGACTGCCGACGGCAGCACTCTGTCCGCCTTGTCTGCCTTGGCACAATCGGCGCTTAAATGACCCTAATTGGAACTTTTCTGGTCTCCTGCGGCACAATTGCTGCCGCAGGAACTCTCGTACTTGCGGAACAGGCCCATCGTTTAGCTGACATAGATCTCAGCGACAGTCCGTTGATGCGATCCGCGACCGAGCGAAAGATACTCGAATACACAATAGAATGCGCCCTTCCGGAAGGGCAAATTGCTTTTGCGGAGTACGAAGGTATTTCATATCAGTTCAGTGGCGTCATGAGGATCGCTCCGGAATGGGCCGATGGCCCCTTGTCCCTGGCGAAGCAAAGGGATGTTACAGCCTGCCTGCTCGCGCGAACAAATGCTTTTGGCGTACCCGTGCAAATTTCAATGCGGAGTGAAACGGGGCACCTTGCGGGGTTGTCGATGTTTCAGGTGTCACCTGAAGAACAAGTCGATTTTCCCATTTGGGAGGGTGCTTTCTTTGGGAACATCTTTGCCTCCGCACCTGTCGCATATGCCTGCCAAGGCTCTCCAAACCAGCAGGATAAGTTGCGTGCCGCGCAACGGATCTGCACTCTTCCCAGTGGAGAATTGACGCCTGACGGCAAACCGGTATCGGCCTGTGGTTTCGTGTCGCTCGGCCCCTGCGGAGCGCTTCAGACATCCGGCATTTTGGATACCTATGCGGATCACATGGTGCATGTGTATCTCGGGCAACCCGAAGAAAAGAAATGATTGCAAAAGGTTTTCCTGCCTGACAATTCCAACACCCCTAAGAGGTTAAAATGACTAGACTGCTCGCCCTCATTTACGCTTTGGCATGCTATGCGCTATTCGGTTGCGCTTTTCTTTTGCTGATAGCCTTTCAGCTGGGGATCCCGGCCTTGCCTGTTTCCAAGTCACTTTCGATTGGCCCGTCAGTCGCCATCAACATTGCGCTGATCACCGCTTTCGGATTGACCCATAGCATCATGGCGCGTGATGGGTTCAAACGGGTTTGGACCAGGATCATCTCGCCTACCGTGGAACGGGCAACTTACGTGCTTCAATCTTCGGTTTTCCTGATCGCGATCGTCTGGTTCTGGCAGCCCCTACCGACAGTTGTCTGGACAACCGATGGTGTAATTGCCCTTTTCATCGGTGGTCTGTTCTGGGCCGGTGTCGCGATTGTTCTGCTATCGACATTTCTATTGGGTCATCTGGAATTCGTCGGGATTGCAGCGCCTCTGAACAAGTTGCGCGGTGTCGCAGAACCTCAGGATGTCTTTCGCACACCGATGCTGTACAGTGTCGTGCGCCATCCATTGCAGTTGGGTTTGTTGCTTGTGTTTTTTGCATTGCCGGTGATGACGGCAGGGCATCTTCTTTTTGCTGGTCTGATGACAATCTACATGATGATCGGATTGCACTTCGAAGAGCGCGCGCTTGTTAGACGTTTTGGTGAAACATATCGGACCTATCAGTCCCATGTGCCAATGCTGATCCCTCGCTTGTGGCCCACGCGCCGTCGCGCTTGATTGGTCTGCCGTGTTTGAGACGCGCTTTTGCGCAGTGGAGCAAAACCGGCAGCACCCAATCCGTCCCAGCAGATTTCATTTAAGGGGACGTTCTTAGCACAAGAACATAAAAATGGCACCGCCAGGCAGTAAGCCAGGCGGTGCCGAGGGATAAATTGCACCGTGTCGCGCGATAGATCCCGCCCTACTCAACAAGAGCAGGTTGTCTTGATCCAAATGCCCGCCCACTTTCGCGGAAAACGTCGCGATGAGATCATCAACGGTCATATTCGTTTTTTCGTTTTCTAAAAGGTCCAAGATGATTTCGCCACGGTGCATCATGATCGTGCGATCTCCGTATTTCAACGCTTGGGCCATCGAATGTGTGATCATAAGTGCAGTCAGACCAATTTCCCGCACAACCTTGTCGGTCAGTTCGACAACGATATCAGCCATGATTGGATCAAGTGCTGCAGTATGTTCGTCCAGCAAGATCACCTCACAGGGGGCTAGCGTCGCCATAATCAGGTATACGGCCTGACGTTGCCCCCCCGACAAGAGATCCATTCTGTCCGTCAAGCGATCTTCCAAACCCAAGCCCAACACAGCCAGCCTATCGCGATAGACATTTCGTCGAGCTTTTTGCAAAGCAAACTGCAATTTGCGGGGTCCACCACGATCCGCGGCAAGCGCCATGTTTTCCTCAATGGTGAGGGCACCGCAGGTTCCAACGAGAGGGTCCTGAAACACGCGCGCCATATAGCGCGCCCGATGGCTTTTGATGGTGCGTTGCCGCGGAGAACAGCTTCGCCAAGGATAACCGCCGCCAGACCGATCACGATCGTACCCACACCCATGGTGACATCAGCAAATCCGTAGACCTGTGCAAAAAGTCCTCCGGCGAAACCACAAAGACCGTTTGCCAAAGCAAGGCCAAAAAAGATGCGACTGGAGGGATTTATGCCATTTGCCGCTGCCATGTCTGACATCAGCACCCATGGAACAGACTAGGTTGATTGCGTAGCAGAGGATCTCAGGCTCCTCGTAACCATCAGAGAGTGGAGATCAGAAAGAAATCCGGCTCTGCTGCCTTGCTTTGTAAAAGGTGGACTAAGAAAATATGTGCAGCCTCTAGATGAAGTTGTGCAGATAGGGCAATTCCCAAAAATGGATATGAAAGGGGTCTTTCGATCGCGTCAGATATCCTTGAAATCGCCGCTGCGGCCACGGCCCTTGCTGAAACGCGTCGCGCCTTGCACGCCTTCGTCAAATACCTGATCAACGCTGTTGTTCCATTCAGTTTGCAATCCATCGCGCGTGGATTTCCCATAGGTCTCGTAAACATTCAGCCGATCCGCGCGCATGGTCCCCTGGGGAAAGCGGGCAATTTCCTGCGCCATCTCTTCTGCTTTTGCGCGTGCTTGGCCTTTTGGTGTGACCCGCTCGCAAAGACCAATGCGTTCTGCCTCTGCAGCGTCGACACGACGACCTGTCAGAATGAGGTCTAGCGCACGTCCCTGTCCGACAAGGCGTGGCAATCTCACAGTGCCGCCATCAATCAGCGGCACGCCCCAACGTCTGCAGTAGACCCCGAAATACGCATCTTCTGCCATAACCCTGCAATCACACCAAAGGGCAATCTCCATACCACCTGCTACAGCTGCACCTTCGATGGCGGCGATCACCGGTTTTGACAATTCCATTCTTGTCGGCCCCATCGGGCCGCGAGGAGGAGAGCTGTGAGTGGAGCCGGTCGCGCCAGACGGGAAAGCGAACTTATGTTTCATATCCCGCTCAAAGTCTTCTTTTCTGGTCAGTGTTGAGGCCAGTTTCAGATCCCACCCAGCACAGAATGTTCCACCCTCACCCCAGAAAACTGCGACTGAGGCATCCGATGCCCGGTCAAATTCGGTGAAAGCGGCGTAAATTTCATCGGCACTTTGCGTATCCATCGCGTTGCGCGCTTCTGCTCTGCTGTGAATGATTGTCCACACAGGCCCCTGCTTTTCAATTCGCACGCCCATTGTTATCCTCACATAACATTGTTACTGATTCGTTATACCTCACGTTGGGTAACGATCAACAGCAAAAGGTCAGCAGTGTGCCAAGTTCAGAAGAGAGATTGGATCGCGAAGCAGCATTGCGCGAATTTCGACGCAACCTGATCCTCGATGGGGCCGGAAAGGTATTTGCGGAGGATGGATTCGACCGGGCGACTATGCGCAGAATTGCAGCCGCCGCGGGTTGCACAACCGGAGCAATCTACCCGATTTTTTCTGGGAAAGAGGAAATTTATGCGGGTCTGCTCATGCGCTCGCTTGACGCTTTGCAGCAGGCGGTGTCGAGCGCATTTGCAGAGGCAGAACCAGGCTGGGCAAAAGTTGTCGGCACCGCACATGCTTTTCTGCGATTTTATGTGCAGCGTCCTTCAGAACTGGCTCTGGGTTTACACCTGTTTTCGAATGGGATCGGGCAGCGTGGATTGACGCGTTCCTTGGATGCGGACCTGAACGAAAAATTATGGTCCAGTCTTTCACTGATCGAGCTTGGCCTGATCGAAAGCGGATTGCCAGAATCGATCGATCCGCGCCGGGAAACGATGACATTATTTGCGGCCCTCAGCGGCACTCTTGTTTCCTACCACACAGGACGCCTGAAAGTGTTTGGGCAAACTGGCGAAGAGATCTTGAACAGGCAGTTGGAGTTGCAGCGTGCAGCCCTAACGCACGAACCACATGAAGCAGATTGAACCGTATTCAAGGAGAATAAGCGTATGGACAAGGTGATATTTGAAAAGGATGGACGCATCGCACGGATCACACTCAATCGGCCAGAGGTGATGAATGCGATCGATGACGACGTGCCGACGCAGCTGGAGGCCTGTGTTCAGAAGGCCAACGCCGACCCTGACATTCACGTTATCATTCTATCTGGCGCGGGCGATGCCTTCTGTGCCGGCTATGATCTGCAATTCTACGCGCAATCAACCGGCACAAACAACGTGACTCAAGACATGCCATGGGACCCCATGAAAGATTACACCTTCATGGCTCGCAATACCGAACAGTTTATGAGCCTTTGGCGCAGTCACAAACCGGTCCTCTGCAAGGTTCATGGCTATGCCGTTGCCGGTGGGTCGGACATCGCGTTGTGCTGTGATATGATCGTTATGGCAGAGGATGCCAAGATTGGTTACATGCCGACCCGCGTTTGGGGGTGCCCAACAACTGCGATGTGGACATATCGTCTTGGCCCTGAACGGGCAAAGCGGATGCTGTTCACCGGTGACAAGATCAGCGGGATCGAAGCGGAACGTATGGGGCTTGTGCTGAAGGCGGTTCCGGCAAGTGATCTGGATGATGCGGTTGAGGATCTGGCCGCACGGATGGCAACGGTACCGGTCAATCAATTGATGATGCAAAAACTTGTCGTCAATCAGGCGATCGAAGCGATGGGGCTGAAAAACACGCAGATGATCGCAACCGTTTTCGACGGCATCACGCGCCATTCGCCGGAGGGCTTGAATTTCAAAGCCAAGGCAGAAGAAGTTGGTTGGAAAGAGGCCGTTCGGCTGCGTGATGAAGGCACATGGGATTGGACCGACCATCGTCCAATAAATCCGGAACGATGAGACCAGACGCGGGTTCTTTGGCGATGGTTAACGTCTAAGTTCGCCAAAGAACCCGATCACCTTGACGATGCGCCCTGTGTCGTTCACCTCAACCACATCGAAGCCAGTCATCACCTGTTTGCCCTCACGATCAATGCGCCAATGATAGCGGCAGAAATTGTTCTGAAAACCAACCTCGCCTTCGCGCACGTAGATGGCCTCAGGTATCTGGGTCTGCGTGGTTTTGACCATCTCGAGAAAAGCGGAACGCCCGATGATGTTGTGGTTGGGGTCAACGAAATGGACATTGTGTTCTAATGCAGCATCAACAAGTTGCGCCTTTTCCGTGTCATCTGTGCTGTTCCAGACAGCGAACATACGATCGAGATTTTCGAGGTAAGACATGAATTTCTCCAAAACAGACTGGCGGTCTATTTGCGGTCAGTAGGGAAATCTGTCAACAGAAAAGTATGAGAAATCAACAAAAGCGGTCCATCCGCACGCAAGAAAAGATTATCGAGGCGTTCCGCGCCCTTGTGCTTGAACACGGCTATGACGGGACCACGACACAGATGGTGTTGGACCATTGCGGCTTAAGCAAAGGCGCAATGTATCATCAGTTCCGCAGCAAATCTGACCTTATGGCGGCTCTTTATGAACGCGAAGCAACGGCAACGCTGGACGCCGCATGGGCGGTTTGTGCAAAGGATGAAGATCCACTGGCCAAGCTGTTCAGTTTCTATCTGGCCTGGGTCGAACAGGTGCGATCCCCTCCCGTAGCAAGGCTATTGTTTGAAATTGGGCCATTCGCCTTGGGCTATGAGGGCGCAAAGACCATCGAAGACCGGACAAGCGCGACCTATATTGAAGGGCTCCTTGAGACTGCCATGGAACAAAGTGCCATCCGGGCGGTGGATCTCAAGCTGCTGGCCGGAATGTTAAACGCGCTTGTTGGAGAGGCCGCTCTATACCATCACCGGACAGGCCGTGACACGGACGAAGACTTGTCGGTTATGCTGAAGGGCGCGCTGAAAGCGGTAAGAAAGGACTAATGTCGAACCACCAATCGTTTCGAGGCGTGATCACGTTGGGCGTTCCCGGCCACTGACCGATCACGCGTTGTTTCAGAAATCAAGGTAAAGACCCATGGATGGGATGATTTCTGGGCCTTTTCTGTCTTCAACCGTCGAGCTGACTGAGGGCTGCGCGCACGACGCGCTTGCCCAGATCGAAACCGAAGAATATGAAAACCAAACCCGCAGACACCCGTTATGAAAGAGGGAGCCTTGGGGGGCAGGTCAGGCCAAACAGACCTTTCCTGCTGCAGTCGATCTATCAAGGTTCGGAATCGTGGCGCAGAATTTCAACCTGCATGGAGCCCCTGTCTGTCAGAACTTCTTTTTTGAATGCCTGCAAATGATCGGTTGCCACATGGTGGCGCCAATCCGCATGGCTCGACCAGACTTCATAAATCAGGGTAACTGCCGCGTTCGTGGGATCGCGATATACTTCGTATCGCAAACAACCACTTTCCTGACGCGTGAGTGCGGCCAGTCGCTCAATCCGTTCGGCCACATATCCCTCATGACCGGAGTGAGCCGTAATGGTTGCAATGATGATACGTTTGTCTGTCATCTGGTATCTCCCCGGATCAGGTCAGCTGCTTTTTCCGCGATCATGATGACCGGAGATGCGGTGTTTCCCGAAGGAATCTTTGGCATGATCGAGGCATCCACCACTCGCAACCCAGTGCAACCCAGAACCCGCAACTGAGAATCCACAACCGCCATCGGGTCGCTGCCCATCTTGCAGGTGCCAACGGGGTGAAATATCGTGGTGGCAATATCACCCACGGCCTTAACGATTTGACTTTCGTCTTGGACCTGCGAACCGGGCAGTATCTCTTCGGGACTGAACGGCGAAAGCGCCCGGGCCGTCATGATTTCTCTGGCTTGCCTAATTGATCTCGCGGCGACGATCTTATCCCGCTGGGCAGAGAGATAATTCAAACGGATCTCCGGCTGCCTGTCGCTATTCGTAGTCGTAATGTGGCAATGGCCGACACTTTCCGGGCGCAAATTGCAGACCGACACGGTGATGGCAGGAAACGGGTGCAAGGGATCGCCAAGCCTGTCGGTTGAAAGCGGTTGAACAGGCATTGCCAACTTGTTTTGCCGAGTTTGCATTGATGTTCTTTCTCGCACTTCAGGCGGTCATCTCGAGAGCATAGTCTTTCTAAAGATGGAAAGCATCGGTGCGAGCGTGGCGGTAGGATTTGGTGGAGAGACGATATCGACGAGGGCGGAAGATGACATTGATTTGGTCATGATCTGCCAGAAACCTTTGCGCCTGGCGTGGCGATTTGAACCGCCCCATCAGCTTCTCGCGCTTTCTGGTTGGACGATGTGATCCTTCGATCCGATTATTCAGCCCCTTGTGCGCCCGGTGGTCAGCGCGCGGCGCAAGCGATTTGATTGGTTTGATATAACTGCGCAATTTGTCTGTTATCACAACACGCGGATCACCAAAACGGTCGACAATCCGCTGAACGAAGCGCCGAGCGGCCTTCGCATTTCGCTGCGATTGAACAAGGATTCCAGGACGTCCCCGTTGGCATCGATAGCCCGCCAAAGCCAGAATTTTCGTCCATTGATCGGGATCACGACCTCATCGAGATGCCACTGGTCGTTGGCGGCGGGCCGCTCCCGTTTCACGCACTTCGCGAAGTGTGACCCGAACCGGTTCACCCATTTGCGAACCGTCTCGCGACTGACCGTCACACCCCGCTCCGACAATAGATCCTCGACATCGGCGGTGCTGAGGGCAAACCGGTGGTAGGCCCAAACAGCGTAGGAAATGACTCCACGTGGAAAACGGAAGCCCTTCAGGCGCGGCATGTCGGTCAGGATCTTCATGCAGGGCCTCTAGGCGAAGCGAAACATACAGACAAGTTGGCAATGCCGCTGAAACTTTGCCGGGCTGCATTACGTGTTTCCCTCAGATGCCATCAACCGACCAGAGGAATTAACCTGATGCCGTTTCGTACCGCTCTTTCAACGCTTTTCATTTGTCTCACACTTGGCACCGCGCAGGCACATGAAGTCTGGATCGAACCTTTGAAATGGGAGATTGACACAGGGGATGTGCTGATGGCGCACCGGATCAATGGCGAGGACTTCAAGGGCAGCAAGCTGATCTGGAACCCGCAATCTACCGTCTTGGCCGAAAAACGGCTGGGCGGACAGATAACACCTCTGGAAGGGCGTACCGGAAATAAACCGGCGTTTCGTGTTCCGACATCAGACGAGGGGCTGCTGACCTTGATCTACCAATCCACTCACAGCACGATCACCTATCGCGACTATGCCAAGTTTGCCCGCTTCGTGACATCCAAAGGCTGGAAGGAGACGCTTGAATCCCATTCGGCGCGAAAGTTGCCAGAGACACCGATCAAGGAGGCTTATGTGCGCTTTGCCAAGGCGCTGGTGGCTGTTGGGGATGGTGCCGGCGAGGATACGGCCCGTGGGATGGAACTGGAATTGGTCGCGCTCGACAACCCCTATACAGAGGTGGGAACGGAACTGCGGTTCCAGCTGCTCTATCGCGATGCGCCTTTGGCGGGCAATAAGATCACCGTTTTTACTGGCGACGATGCTGGTCAAGTCAGCGATTTTAATCTGACCACCGATGCCGATGGCCGTGTGTCCTTCACCCCCGAGCCCGGTGTCGCCTACTTGATTGACAGCGTTCTGCTGCGAGAGCCCGCTCGCGAGTTGGTAATTGAAACGAAAGGCGCTGTCTGGGAATCGCTTTGGGCGTCTCTGACCTTTCGCGCCCCTGATATTCAGTAAAGTCCGTTGATCTCAAGCGGCAGGCGGTTGACCTTGCGCTCTCTGAGCAGACTGCGCGGGGGTTCTGCCGCGTCGGCCTTGCGCAAGCGTCGAAACTGTCGCTGCGCAACCGCCTTAGCCTTGTGCTGACTGTCTATGACCGTGGGCCGGAGGAACACGAACAGGGTGCGCCGTGTCTGATCCTTGGAGCGCGATCGGAATAGTCCGCCGATCACAGGAACATCGCCCAGCCCCGGCACCTTGCCCTGCACCGCACGGTTGTCATCGGTGATCAGCCCACCCAGCACTATCGTGCCGCCGTCCTGCGCTTGTACGGTTGTCTCGATGACGCGGCGGTTGGTGATCAAGTCCGCCGCCCCTTCGACATTGGCATTCACAAGGCTCGATACCTCTTGTGCGATGTCCAGCCTGACAACGCCGTTCTTGGTCACGCGCGGCAACACCTGCATGGTGATGCCCACGTCGCGCCGCTCGATCGTCGTGAAGGGGGTGGCGGTGTTGCCATCGGTTGCGAAAGAACCGGTGCGGAAAGGCACGTTTTGCCCCACCACGATGGTCGCAGGCTTGTTATCTGTGGTGGTGATCGACGGGGTCGACAGAAGATTCGCCTGGGTCGATTGTGACAGCGCCTGCACAAGTATACCGAAGTTATCGACAGAACCGCCCAGGGTCAGGCCACTGGCCAGGCCAGAGGCCTGATTGACGCCAAGCGCCGCTAGCACATTGCCAAGTGACGCGCCTCCGTTGGAGAAATTGGTCGCGGCGATCCCGCCGGACGGCATCTGATCGGCCAATCCCAGTTGCACGCCCAGCCGTTCCGCTACCTCGCCGGAGACCTCGACAATGGCGGCCTCAATCATCACCTGTCTTGGGCGCTGATCCAGTGCTGCAATCAGGCTTGAGGCTTCTTTGATCTGGATGTCGGTTCCCCGGATCACGATGGAGTTCGTTTCCGTTGAGGCCTGAACGGCAACCTCCGGCGCAGGGCCGTTCACGGTTGGGCTTGTGTCCTCCACATCCGCCGCCACAGGGTTGGTGATGTCCGTGCCACCTTGCAACGTCTTGGCGACAATATCGGCCACCACTTCGGCATCTGCAAATTGCAGGGCGTAGATATGGGTGCGCTTGCGTTCCTGCGGTGAGGTGCGGGGGGCGACGTCAAGATCACGCGCCAACTGACGTATCTGACTGATGTCACGCTCGTTGCCGCGCACAAGGAGCAGGTTTGAGGCCGCATCGACCGAGATGCGCGCGCCCGTGCCAGAAGTTCCCAGCACTTCGGCCATCGCCTGCGCGACAGCGGTGGCATCCGCAAAGGCAAAGCGGATGACCTCTGTCCGTTCTTCTTCGGGCAGATCGAAAGTGCGGGCAATATTGACGATGCGATCCACATTGGCCTGCGTATCCGTGATGATGATGGCGTTTGGATCGCTCAATGCCTCGATAAACCCTGTCTGCGCCACCAGCGGGCGCAGGACGCGAACGGCTTCTGCAGAGGGCAGACGGTCAAGCGGCACCAGCTTGGTGATCACATCCTGATCCCCTGCCCGCTCACCGGGCGGCGTCGTCCCGGCCTTGGCCACGGATTCCGCCTCCGGCACAATTTCCCAAATGACGCCAGCTTCAACCGCCACAAAACCACGCACGCGCAACATCGACTGGAACAAAGACCACACACCCGCCTGCGTCAACGGCTTGGCAGAAATGACGCTAACGTTGCCTGACAGACCCGGATTGATCACCAGCGTGCGCTCGGTAATCTCGGAGACCTGTTCGGCCAGCACCGCAATGGCGGCATTGCGTAGATTGATGGTAAACGCCGGATTGCTGTCATCAAGCGCATTGTCCTGCGCGTGCGACAAGCTCGCAACGGACAGAAACAGGAGGCCAAGTGCCAGACTGAAAAGTGTGCGCATGCGGTCCGCTCCCCTTCTCACTACCTCAGAGGGAAGGTCAGCAACAGCGCCCGCCCGTCCCGCTCCACTTCAACCCGTGCGATCCCCGCGGCCGCCACCTCATCATAAAGCAAACGGTCGCGGTCCAAATCGCCAAGAGTCTGACCGTTAAGTCGCGTTACCACATCGCCAGGACGCAGCCCAGCTAAAACAACGCCAAGATTGGGATCAGGTTTGATCCTGTAACCATTTTCCACCAGTTCCACACCGACTGTGTCCATCGCCGCCTGCGGGTTCTCCGTGATCCGGTCCCGCCAGTAGTTGATATATTCCTCGGTGGTCTCGGGCGACGGTGCCTCGCGCAGGTCGATGGAACCCTTTCCCGGAACGATGGCCGCTGCCAGCCGGGCAAAGGGGTCGGCAGTGTCGCTGTCCGGGCCTTTCGAAATTTGCGGTTCAGCGCTTGGATCATTGCCCTCGATCCCGTCAAAACCCACGATCACCAGTGCCTCACCGGATCTGAGCGTCACCGTATCCGTGTTGATTGCGACCAGTTCCGCTGACGCAACACGATCGCTCAACCGAAAAACGGAGGTCTGTCCGCTAACCTGCAGAAAAGCGCGGGAGGCTTCGGGATCCGGATCCACCAGAACACCGCGCAGGACAACGTCCAGTTGCTGCGCCATCGGGGTGGGTGCTTCAGCCACGATTGCGGATCGCCCGAAGGGCGCCAAGGCGATGATCACACCGGTTTCACTGGGGGCATTGTCGCGTGGTTCGCGCGCTAGCTTAGGGAGAGGCTCCGGCATCACCGCCGTATGCCCCTGTGCGTGCCAGATCAGTCGCGTGCCGGCGAAGACTAGCGAAGCAACCAGGCCCAGCACCGCCACCAAAGTGAACATCCAAAGCCGCCCCGCCGTCATTGTGACCCTCCTGTCAAAGCGGTGTACCCGGTGAGCGAAACGAGTTCCGCATCCGGCCCTTGCGCCGCATCCGCGACGCGCAGCGTCACAGCGCTCAGCCCGGTTTCCGGCAAGGCCCGCGCCTCAATCCGCACGGCCCAGTCGACGCCCATGGCCGACCGCCAGCGCGGGGCCACATCTAGCCCCAGCGATGTTGCCGCCAAAGCATTTTCGGCAACCCATCTCGCTACGATCCGATCCGCCAACTGCCCGGATGCGCGGGCGTGACGTTCCACCGCCGTAAGCAGTGTCATCGACCCCACAGCCAGCACAGTAAGTGCCACCAGCGTCTCGATCAGGGTGAACCCCGCATCTGGCTGCCGGGTATCAATCATGGCGACACACTTGCACGGGCACCGTCAAACCGAACGCTGCGCTGGCTTGTGCCCGTGCCCAGCCGCAACAGGGTTACTCGCCCGGTTTCCGATATCCCATCGGGGGTAATCAAAACCTCACCGGCGCGGCTTCCATTGGCGTCACTTAGGCTGAACTCTATCTGTTTCCGGTCGCCGGCGGCCTCCCAGCGTTCGCCGTCCCACACCTCAAATCCATAGCCATCCGATCCCCAGTCCAGGCGCATGTAGCGGGCCGCAATTAGACTGCGCTCCGCTGCGAGGTTAAGGCGGCTTTGTAACAGTTCAGCCTCTTGTGCAATCCCGCGCGATGGTGCGCGGCCCGGCAATGCCAAGGTCACGACACCCGCGCTTATTCCGATGATCACCAAAACAGCCAGTATTTCGATCAGCGTCACACCGGCATCAGGTATCCGGCGATCAGCCATTGCCGGACTGATCGGTGCCATGCACAATGTCTGCATTCACGCCCTCTCCCCCCGGTTGCCCATCGGCACCCAGGGTAATCAGATCAAACGGCCCCGTTTGCCCCGGCGAGCGATAGACATAGGCCGCCCCCCAAGGGTCTTGCGGCATGACACTCAGATAGCCACCGCTTGCCCAGCTCACCGGCTCGGGCGGCACGGTTGGCCGTTCGACCAATGCGGCCAGCCCCTGCGCTGTTGTGGGATAGGTCCGGTTGTCCAAACGGTATATTTCCAGCGCTCCGGAAATCGTTTTCAAGTCGGTCTTGGCCACTGTCACCCGCGCCTCATCAGGGCGGCCTATCACGTTGGGCACGACCATCGCCGCGACGACCGCAATGATCACCAGCACCACCATCATTTCGATCAACGTAACGCCCGCCTCACCGTCGCGACAGGCGGGGCGCTGTCGACGGCGGCAACAGTGGCGCAATTTTTCTAACTTCATGAAACTCTACTCCTGTTCGGTCCGTGCATTTTGTGTGACCATTAACACAGCAGGAGACTACCGCACCCGAGATTGACCCAAATCAAGCCGCAAGACAAGCCCGTGATCCAGAAAAAAACTGTCTTAAATCAAAATAATAGCCCCGGTAATGCCCCGTCGCAACCGGGGTCCGAAGACGTGAAGAAAGACGGGTTAAACAGCTCTGTTCCAATGATCTGGGCTGAGGTTGAGATACTGGTTCCGGGCGAACAGGCTGCAGGCATGGCCGTGATTCGCGCAGAACATACAGCGTTTCACGTCGTCGCGCTGCCTGTACGCGGAGCCGCCAGAAAGGCAGCCGCCCTGCCCTACGCACTCGAAGGCGAGATCGGGAGCGCGCTTGAAACAACCCATGTGGCCTATTGCGGTACAGCAGGAACAGCGGGAGAAACACTAGCTACAGTGGTCAGCGCAGAGGTTATGAGGCAAGCCATAGCCGAACGCCCCGACCAGCCCATCATCGCCGAAGTTACATTGCTGTCGCGACCTGAGCCCGGCCCGGATGGTTCCGCACGCTGGCGGTGCCTGAATGATGGCAACCGTGTGTTGGTGCGTGCTTCGGACGGGACAGGCTTTGCCGCTCGGGCGGACGTGCTGGTGACGCTTTGGCACTTGGCCGGTCAACCACCGGTGGAGAACTACGGCACCCCGCTGCTCAATGGCATCACCGCACAGCACGACCCCGACACCGCCCCACCGCTCAGCGATCCGGGCCAGAGGCCTGATCTGCGACAAGAGCGCTTTCGGCCCGACCGCAATCTTGGCCGGCCCATGAAATGGCTCGCTGCGGCCTGTGTGTTGGCGGCTGCGGGACATCTCGGGATCGCCGCCGCCGATGCGCGTGCGCAAAGGCAGATGGCAGACGAATTGCGCACCCTCGCGCAAACTGCCCTTGCTCGGCATCTTCCTGGTGCCTCCGCCGAGACCGCGCCCGCCCTGCTGCATCGCCAACTTGCCTCGCTGAACCGGGTTGAGCCGGGATCGGGTTTTCTGTCCCTGATGAACGGGGTCTCCACTGCGCTATCCAAACTTCCAGATACGGTACAGTTCCGGCAACTGTCATGGGCGGATGACACATTGCGCCTGACGCTGGAGGCTCCGAACCTGGAGTCGCTTCAGCGAGCGGAGGTCGCCATACTCGAAGCAGGGTTGCGTGTTTCCACCGGATCGGCCATGGCTGAAGGGGGATCGGCCCGCGCTGACCTCACGGTGCGACCATGAAAGTGCTGGCAAGGCTGACCGTTCGGGAACGGGTCCTGATGATTGGCGGCGCGGCGCTGTTGCTGGTGCCGGCGGCCTGGTTCTACCTCTGGCAACCCATTGCGGAAATGCAAGGCACACAAGAGGCGCGTATCGCACGGTATCTCGCATTGATTGATCTGGCCCGCGACGCGGAGCTGGCCCCGCTGGCACAAACCAAAACGGAAGCCCGCAGCACGCCCCTTGCCCAACGCGTCACGCAGAGCAGTGAGACCGCCGGCATCCCCCTCGCGCGGCTTGACCCGGATGGGCGCCGCCTGCGCGTCACCGTGGCCGAAGCCCCTTACGCGGATCTCATCGCATGGATTGCAGCACTCGAAACGCAATCTGGGGTCCGCGCGTTGTCGGTGGAGGTGTCGCGCCTCACGGCCCCCGGCACCGTTTCGCTGCGTATCACGTTGGAGGATGCCACATGACCGCAACGCTGAGTTACAGCTTTGCCAAGGCCCATGGCGTTTTGCTGGAAACGGAGGGCGGCACACCGCTATGCCGCCACCTGCCCGGTGCCACCCTGTCCGCGCTCATGGAGGCGCAGCGCATTGCGGGCAGGCCGATCAGCTTTGATCCCATCGAAGCCGACAGATTTGATCAGGCGCTTTCCGCTGCCTATCGCAACAGCGCGTCCGAAGCCGCAAGCATCGCAGGCGGCGATAGCGATGACCTGAGTGCGCTGGCCGAAACCGCCGCCTCCGTTGATGATTTGTTGGACCAGAAAGACGACGCCCCCGTCGTCCGCCTGATCAACGCGCTTTTGCTGGAGGCCGTCAAAGATGGCGCGTCGGATATTCATATCGAGGTGGAAGAAAAGCGCCTTGTGGTGCGCTTCCGCGTCGATGGGGTCCTGCGCGAGGTGCTGAGCCCGCGCCGCGCGCTGGCCGCACAGTTGTCCAGCCGTTTGAAGGTCATGGGCAAGCTGGATATCGCGGAAAAGCGGTTGCCGCAAGACGGGCGAGTGTCGCTGCGCGTGGGCAATTATGAGCTGGACGTCCGAATTTCAACTCTGCCCTCACAGTTTGGCGAACGTGTCGTGTTGCGCCTGCTGGATCGCGGACACACCCAGACCGGAATCGACAACCTGGGCCTTACCCTCCGCGACCGCGAAGTGTTTGAGCAGATCATCCATTCGCCCGAAGGGTTGGTACTTGTCACCGGGCCAACTGGGTCGGGCAAGACCACCTCCCTTTACGCCGCACTCCATGCCCTCAATGATCGCGAGCGCAATATCCTTACGGTGGAAGATCCCATTGAATATTCAATGGATGGGGTGGGCCAGATACAGGTGAATGCCAAGACCGAGATGACCTTCGCCCGAGGTCTGCGGGCCATTCTGCGCCAAGACCCCGACGTCATTATGGTGGGAGAGATACGTGATGGAGAGACAGCCCGGATCGCGGTTGAAAGTGCGATGACCGGCCATCTGGTGCTTTCCACACTGCACACCAACACCGCCATCGGGGCGGTCTCGCGGCTGATTGACATGGGGGTGGAACGCTATCTGCTGGCACCGATGCTGCGCGGGCTGGTGGCGCAACGGCTGGTGCGCAGGCTCTGCCCCGATTGCCGGACGAAACGCACCCTGACAGAGGCGGAAGGTGCACTGCTGTCAGGGACGCTTGAGCCGGGGACCGAGGTGTGGGACGCGCAGGGGTGCGACGCATGTGGCGGCACCGGCTATCGCGGCAGGCTAGCGGTTTATGAGATCATCGCCATGACCTCGCTACTTGAGACGATGATTCATGAGGGTGCGTCGGAGGCTGAGCTGACCGCAGAGGCACGCAAATCCGCGCCAAGTATCCTGCAAGACGGCGTGGCCAATATACGCGACGGCCTCACCACCGTCTCTGAGGTCGCTCGCGTGGTCCGCGAAGACGTGGTATCGGGAGATCGCTGAGGATGCCTGCCTTCTCATATCAAGCCGTCGATCCGGCAGGCAAGAAAACCCGTGGTCTGATTGAGGCCGCCAGCCCCGCTGCTGTCCGCGCGCAACTGCGCGACCGTGATCTTCTGCCGCTGGCTGTCGAGGCGACGCAGGCCAAACCCGGCAGTGGGCGCAGCTTTGGGGCGCATCGGCTGAGCTTAAAAAAACAGGTGCTGGTCAGCCGCCAGCTTGCCACACTGGTGGGCGCGCAGGTGCGTATCGAAGATGCGCTGAAGATCGTGACAGATCAGATGACGAACAGCCGCGACATTTCGTTGCTCTTGAATCTGCGCAGCGCCATTGTGGACGGGCGCAGCTTTGCCGAAGCGCTGGAGGATGTACCCGACAGTTTCGATGACTACTATCGTGCCTCTGTACTGGCCGCAGAAAGCGCCGGGAAACTGCCCGAAGTCCTGAACCATCTGGCCACTCATATCGAAGACCGCGCACGCAACCGGCAGAGCCTGCAACTGGCGCTGATCTATCCTACACTTCTGGCGCTGGTGTCCGTTGGCGTAATCATCGCATTGCTGACCTTTGTGGTGCCCGACATCGTGCGCGTCTTCACCGCGCGTGGCGCTGAACTCCCTGGCCTGACACGTGGCCTTATCGCCGTGTCAGACTGGATCGCCCGTTGGGGCGCGACCATCGCCGCCCTTGGCGCCGTGGCTGGCCTTAGCACGGTCGCTCTTCTGCGTATGCCTGCACTGCGCTCGCGCTGGGACGGTTGGCTCATGCGTGCACCGCTGTTCGGGCCGCTGGTCCTGCGTATCAATGCCGCTCAATTCTCCGGGACACTCGCCACCCTTGTCCAATCTGGTGTCCCGTTGGCCGAAGCCTTGCGTGCCGCCGCCGGCACCGTTCCCAACCGCCGCATGCGAGCCCATGTGGGCGAGATCACGCAAGCCGTACAGGATGGCATGGCCCTGTCCCAGGCGGTTGAGGCCGCGGGGGTATTTCCGCCGATGCTCGTCGCGATGATCGCCAGTGGCGAGGCAAGCGGACGTCTGGGCGAAAGCCTGCAAAAGGCCGCGACAGATCAGGCGGAGGGGTTGAAAGCCACCGTTTCCACCATGGTTGCACTGGTCGAGCCGGGGGTACTCTTGATTATGGGCGGTGTTGTGATGCTGTTGGTGATGGCGATCCTGATGCCGATTGTGGGGTTGAATGCGCTGGCGGGATGATCAAAACGGCAGTTGCAAGTGGACCGGCCCGCCGCGCGGCAGCGCTGGAAAGATATCTGCCGCTGCAGGTTTAATCGCGATGTCCAAAAGTCGCGCACGGCCCAGGCGTATCTGCGCAATCTCGCCAGCGCCCTCAACGGACAGGCGTGCGAGCGCGTCCATACCCTGGCCCGCCAGATCGAGTCGCAGCGCTGGCACCATCACCTCACGCGTCTCTTTTGCGCAAACCCCTTTGGGCGTGGTCACAGCTCCGCCGGCTTCGGCCCGTTGCCAGCCCCAGAACAGTGATACGTCTCGAACCGTCGCAGTCATGTCGCACGCCCATGCGCCCGGCACAAGCGCCGCCAGCCCTAGCCCCGCACGCCCTGAAGCGCCATACAGCCCTATGCCGCGAAACCCTGTCCGTCCCCAACCGGAAAGCCGAGTGTCAGCGCCTTCCAGAGACAGATCGGTGCGCAAATGAGGCAGTGGCAGCATCTTTATCGCGCTCTCCCACTTCAGCGCATATCCGCCCTCAAGCCTTGCCTGACCGGCCATGGGCGATCCCTGCAGTGCCAGCACGGCTGGCGGTACATCGAGGTTTCGGGTAAGCAAGCTCACAGGCATTCGCAAGGTCAGGGCCACCCCCAACATCAGCAGGATTCCACATGTCAGGACCAATAGACCAAGCAAAACAGCAAATTGGCGGGCGCGGCCTGTCCCGGCGGCGCGTGCTTGCAGCGGGTGTTGCGACATCTGTTGCCTCTCTCTTGCCCGGTTGCGGGGATCTGTCATTGCCCGGCGCAGCAGCGCAGGGAAACCGCGCAAATGGGCTTCGCCGATCCGCAGTTCTGCTACCCTTGTCAGGCCAATCGGCAGAACTAGGCCAGAGATTGCGAACCGCTGCAACCCTTGGCGGAGGGCCGGGTGTCGGAATCGAGATTGTCGATGCGGGATCTTCGCCCGAAACAGCCGTCGCCGCCGCAAAAGCTGCGGTGGATGCCGGGGCCGAAATGCTGGTGGGTCCGGTCTTCAGCGCCCAAACTGAGGCGGTGGCACAGGCGGTACGCGTGCCCATCGTCACGCTATCGAACAATACGGCACTGGTCGGACGGCGCACCTTTGTCTTTGGCGTGACGCCCAGACAGTCAGCGCAGGCAATCCTTTCCATCGCGGCCCAACGCGGGCTATCGGACGTGGCCACAGTGGTGCCTCCCGGACCCTTTGGCGGGCAATCCGCCGCAGCGGCCGAACGCGTCGGCGCGGCTCTGGGTCTTCGAATGCGGCCCACGCTGGTACGCGCGAACGCCAATGGTCTTCTGGCCGCTTTGCAAACAGATGGTACCCTGCCCCGCGCGGTTTACCTGCCGGTCGCTGACGGCACGCTTGCCGGGTTTGCCGAAGCATTGCAGGGACAGGGCATGCAGCTTCTGGGCTCCACACAATGGTCCGCGCTCGACCTGTCGGGCCGCGCCGCCTTTCGCGATGCATGGTTTGCGGCCCCCGACCCGCTGCGCTTTGCCGCTTTTGACGAGGCATTTCGCGCCGCTGCCGGATCAGCGGGCGGCATCATTACGGGCCTTGCCTTTGATGGTGTGGAGCTGCTGCGCATTCTGGGACAAGCGAACCAGTTAACGGCGCGCGGCCTGACCCGAAAGGCGGGTTTCACCGGGGTGATCGGCCCTTACCGTTTTTTGTCTTCGGGCCTGTGCGAACGCGGCCTTGGGGTCTTGCGGGTTGGCGCAGGAGAGTTCAGCCTGATCGGCAGCACCTCCGTATGACCCCCCGGCCTGCCCGCGCGGGTGACGCAGGCGTCAGCCTGATCGAAGTGCTCGTGTCACTGGCAATCTTTGCGATCATCGGCGTGGCTGGACTGGCGGTTTTAGACACCGTATCGCGGACGGGTGAGCGCACGGATGGGCGGCTGGAGCGGCTCTCGGATATTGACCGCGGCTTTTTGCTGTTGCGGCGCGACCTGATGCAAATGGACGGGCTGAGCGCGCGCCTGAACCGTGGGGCGCTTCAATTTCGACGCCCATCGGAGGAAAGGTTCGTTTTCCTGACCTACCTCGCGGACGATGACGCGTTTCAGCGCAGGATTGAGGTCGCCACAAATGAACCGATTGGTCAGCGTCTGATCGAAAAAACCCTATCCGCCGACTGGCAATTGATGGACGGCACAGGCCGCTGGCATAGCGCATGGCCCCCGCGCGGCGCCCCGCAGCGGCCTCACGCGGCTGAACTTAGCCTGTCACTGCGCACCGGAAACGGCAGATCTGAGAAGGTTACCCGCCTCTTCCCCCTCGCCGCCGGACAGGGCCAATGACCGGCCGTGGCCGTGATGAGGGCGTCGTGCTCGTTAACGTTCTGGTCGTTCTGGCCATCGCGGGTGGACTGATGCTTCTCATTATTTCAGGCCGGGACCGGGCGCTCAGTCGGGTGTCGCAGGCCGCTGATGCGGCTATCGCCGAACAGATCGCCGTTGGGGCCGAGGCCTCGGTCATCGACGCCCTGCGCAGCGACCTTGATCAAGCGCCTGACGCGGACCACCTCAATGAGAGCTGGGCATTGAGCGTGATACAAACCGAGACAGAACTGCCCACGGGCCGCTTTTCTGTCAACATCGAGGACATGCAGGCAAAGTTCAACATCAATCAGCTGGCTGACCTGACTGCCGGTACGCAGGTCTTTGCCAACCGCCTGATGCAGGCAGTGGACCAACCGCCCGAAGCGGTCAACCAGATTACCCGCCTCCTGCAGGCCATCGGTCCGGTGGGTGCACTCGAAGACCTTGAGGGTTACGGCGTGCCGCCCGAAACGGTTACCGCTCTCGCCCCCTACGTCACTGCCCTGCCCCTGCCGGGAACAGTCAACCTCAACTCAGTTGGTCCCTTCCTGCTGGAAGTGATGCTTCAAAACCCCGGCCAGACGTCACAATTGATCCGCCAACGGGACAACCGTGGGTTCCTGACGATCGACAGTTTGCGCAAAATCGGCGCACTCAGGCCACAGAACAGCGGCTTCACGTCAAATGTCTTTCGCGTGGAAATTTTTGCCGAAGCGGGCAGCGCGCGCATCGCCTTTGAAACCGTTCTGGTCCGCAGCAATTCTGCCGGGGTCAAATCGGTGGATGTCCATTCCCGGCGCCTGCGTTCCCCGATTCCCCTTCCGCCAAAATAACAAAAGGCCCCCGAAGGAGCCTTTTGCAGTGTTTTCAGACGATCTTGGCATTCAGGGGTTGAATGGATCGGCAGTTGGGTTGATCGCAATGTCAATGCTCTGCGCGTCCACCGGTTCTTCATTCGGGTCGGCGGCGAACATCGCCACAAAAGCCGCACCGAAGCTGGCAATGCCTGCCGCATCATCCCCGTCATCACCGGAGCCGCCGCAGGCGGCAACCAGAAGTACGCCGGTCAGAAGCGCTGCTGTTTTGGTTCTCTGTCTCATGTGTCCTCCCGCTTAATTGGTTGCGCCGGGCAGTGGCGTGTTCAAGTAAGGGAACACGTTCTGCAACTCAGCGGCCGAGATCGGAGCACCGTCGATGAAGGGCGCATCGCCCACGGGCGCGTCTTCAGGTGCACAGAGACCAAGATTGATCAGGTCGGAGGCTGTATCCTCTTCGGCGCCCTCGATACCCAGTTCCGCACCCAGCGGCACAGGATGGCACAGCGCGCCCATCACAACACGCAACGCAATGTCAACCGTATCGTCCCCCGGACGACGCCCATTGGGGTAACCGGCGAGGTCTTCGGCCACCACACCATAAGGATGTTGCTCATCGCGTGCCGTCGCGGGGATTGCCGTGTTAAGGCGCAGCATTTCCGACGGAGTAACCGACGCCAATTGGTTCACACCCGGAAAGCCGGTCAGGAAGGCGGTGACAAGATCCTGCCGCGGCAGATTGGACGGTGCGATGTTACCCTCAGCCCCGAGCGCATCACGGAACAGAATGTCGATCAGAGCAGGCAGCGTCGGGTTGGTCACGTAAGTGGCCAGTGCACCATCCTGCGTCGGCTCCGCCGCATTGAAGAGGTCTTTGTCGGGCAGACCGATCACAACTTCGTTCACCAGCGGGTTGGACAGGCGCGATTGCTGAACCCAGGCACCGCCATAAACGGAAGTCGCGGCATAGGTTGGCGATGGGTCTTCAACTTCGCCCTGTGGCAGGCTTGCCGTGGTCCAGGCACCGATCACGCCGTTGCCGTCACCGGTCAAACAGGCAATCGGCACTTCCAGCGCCAGCGAGGTGACGTTGAACCGGCCGACCAGATCGTCGTTTTCGCGGCTGTTCTCAATGGAACCTTCCAGCGGCACGAGATTCACCAGATCAAAAATCTCGCCCAGGTTCACGGCGAAGGCTTCTTCTCGCTGTCCGACAAATGCCTTGCCGGGAGCATCGCAGCCGGGAATCGTGATGTCGTGGATCAGACTATTGGCATAGCTTTCATAGTCCGGCAGTGTTTTGGTGCCCACATAATCCAACGGCTTGGTAAAGCTGGTGGTCCCGCCACTACCCGTCACCGCATTGGCCTCACCAGAGCGACGGTCACCAGTGATATGCGTCAGGGTAAAGCTTTCAGTCTCATTCAGCGGATCGCCAGCCGCACCCGTGATCGCGCCAGCCGTCCGCAGAGGGATTGCTACGGTCGCATCTCCGATTTGCAGCGCTATGCCCGCACCGTTCAGCGCCAGCTGGTTGTCAAAATCGAACTGAAACGTGATGTCCTCAACCGCATCACCGTCATTGTCGATGTGAATTTCGTAAACAGCGTCCGGGTCCATGGTAAAGTAATTCGGGCCACCATAGGGAGCTTGCAGCGGAATGTAGTTCGCAATCAACGTGACATAGTCCCCGCGCCCCGGCTCATAACTCCGAAACATGTAAAAATCAGTCGCGTCCACTTTTGGCTGTTCTGTAATGCCCGGCGCTTCGCGGTGCGATGAAGCCCCCGCAGCAGAAGCGATCAATGCGACCGCACTGACCGTCATCGCAAGTCTTGTGGTTTTCTTGGTAATTGGCATCCGTTTCTCCTAAACTCTTGGCATGCCGGTCCTCCCGGAAAATGCCGTGTCGGCTTTTTTCTTTATCAAGCATCTGGAGCCACGGGCCACGCCGGAGAAAGTTTCAAAATTTCTTGGGAAAATGTTATTCCTATCAAAATGAATGATTTAGTTTGGATATCGGCAACGGTCTTGCTGGGGAGCGGCCTTCTATATGCGTCTTGGGTCGACCTGAAGTCCCACAGGCTGCCGGACATAGTGACTCTGCCACTTATTGTTGCTGGCCTTGGCTTTTCAGCAGCCGCTGGGCAGACAGACCTCACCGCTTCACTGGTCGGAGGCGCGGTGGGTTTTGGCCTGTTTGCCGCGATTGGACAG